>JAAUTT010000034.1 GCA_012031335.1 Bacteroidales bacterium
AGGGTAATGATTCTGCTGCCACAGATACTGCTTCCATCAATATTGGTATGGAAACTCAACTGTTGCTAAGGATTCTTGAAGAAAACGGCGACTATGTTAACAGTAAGGATTTTCCTTCGTTAATTAAGGCTTCCATTGTTAATGAAAGTCTGGATAAAAATATTCTGGTGGTAGATATTCGCTCTGCTTCAGACTATAAAAAAGGTCATATTAAGGGCGCTGTCAATAAAAATTTCAAAGATCTTCCCGAGTATTTCGAATTGGGTATTAAACCATTTGAGTACGATAAAATTATTATGGTTAGTGAGGATGGCCAGTTGGCGAGTTACACCACTGCTTTGCTCAGGTTAATGGGTTATGGTAATGTTTTTGCCATGCGATGGGGGATGAGCGCCTGGAACAGCGATTATGCCAATAACGGATGGTTCAAAGGAGCTTCTTCCGATTTTGAATCTTCATTGGATACCACTGTAAATGAAAAGCCCGCTTCC
Source organism: Bacteroidales bacterium (assembly GCA_012031335.1). Next base: position 492 of record JAAUTT010000034.1, read on the forward strand.
GTCGGTATGCCCGAACTTGGAACCGGGTTGACAGGTGGTCCTGAAATTGGGAAAGCCCGTTTTACCAAAGTTTTTGCCGACGGAACTGACAACGTTTTAATTGATGCTGCAAAAGTATTCGCTAGTCCCAATGATTATTATGTAATTAATTACGAAAGAAAAGATAAATACGAAAACGGTCATATTCCCGGTGCTGTGCGATATAAACCCGATGGTACATTAGGTATTGTTTCGGAATTAACTACCATACCTGTTGATAAACCAGTGGTAGTATATTGTGGTACAGGTCATAACTCGGGTTTTGTAACGGCTTATCTTCGTCTCTTCGGATACGATGCCCATACACTCAGGTATGGCAATAACGGGTTTATGTACAATAAAATGAAAAATGAAAAGGCTGCCTTATCATGGCTTCCTTTTAGCAAAGAAGATGTAAACGACTTTTAAAGTTGTAAAATAATCAGAATTCCGGTCTGACAGAGCTGTCGGGCCGGAATTCGTATTTCAGATTTTCCTCAAGGTTGTCAGTCAGTATATAAACATTTTGTATTCCCATCTGACTCAGTATTATCCATATTCTCGAAGATTTTATTATATCGTCCGTAACCAGAATAATTTCCCCACTGTGTTGTGTAATGCTTTTAAGATTATTCTTTTGCAGTAAATCCGCGGCGTTAATCTTCAGAAGCTCTCCCCTGGTGTTTTGAAAATTACCTGATTTTTCCATCACAATAAAAGTGGATTCTGAACCTGATTCAGATGTGATGTTGAAAGAATATGCTTATCAGACAGGGAAGGAGCGGCCCATTTTCCTGCATCTTTTCTGAAAAGATTGGGATTGTTATATCGGATCAATACCAATGATAGTAATAGTGCAACAAGCGAAAGAACCAGAATCAGTTTTACATTTTTCATAAGCTTAATGGTTTATTCACAACCTCCATCCAGTTTCCTGGCTTCAGCTTGTTTCGATTGCATATATTTTGTTTTCAGGCTGTCGGGTAAACTGTTTATTTCAATAAAAAGCCTTTTCGCTTTAGCCCTGGTTTCGAATAACGCATTTTCCCGGGCTGTAATCCGGGTGCCAACAAACTCACTGTTCATAACGTATTTGAACCATCCATTTAAACCTTTGTCTAACGAAGAAACTTTCTTGAAACCTAATCCTTGTGCAAGAGTAAAGGCATAATTACTTTCCAGATCTCCGTTCGAATAAAAAATGTTTTGGGCAAAATCTCTGTTCAGGATATTCTCAAGTGTGTCGGGGTTATTAACTATTTCGTTATAAGGTAAATTTATCGACCCAGGAATGCTAAATTTCGAATACTCCAGTGGAGTTCTAACATCAATTATCTGGAGTGAACTGTCCTCTGCGACAATTAGCCGGGCCAGTTCATCGGGTGATATGCTTGTTTCTTTGTCAAGTGAAGCAAACAAAACCTTTTCCGGTTTAATTTTCAGTGAGGGCTTATCCTGCGCTGGTAAAAAAGCGAGAATGATTCCTAGTGTTACAAGTAATAAAGAAATTATTATTCTGCTATTCATGATATTTTAAAGTTGGGAAGTGATATCGGTTCGGGTAAATTTCTTTTCGGCAGCCTCGGCTATCCAGAACATGATAACCGCAGCCACAATTAGCAATAAAGTAAACACTCCCTGTGATAAGCCAAATACCTCATTGATTTTTACAGGTCCTTTATATGCTCCGTTAGCCAGACTTTGGATCCAGGGGAATGTTTCGGCAAAAAGAAAAGCTCCTGCCAATCCACCAAAGAAGAAGAAAAGGGCATCAATTTTTCCGATGGAGAGTGCACTTAGTCCGGTACCCGGGCAAAATCCGCCCATAATAAAACCGGCTCCCATTATTATTCCGCCTACTATTGCGGCAGTAACATAATATTCGTTTACAAAAACATTTTTCATGTTTATTAAGCCAAAATAGCTCAGAAATTGAGATCCTACAAGGGCCACGATAGCTGCAGTAAAAAATACTTTAATAACAGTAGTGTCGTATCCATAAAACATTCCTACAAGTTTTCGGCTCGAGGAAAAGCCTGCCTGTTCAAGCGCATATCCAAAGCCAATGCCAATGAATAAAGCAATTAAAAGATCGAGCCATTGTGGTAAAGTAGTAAAAGGTGCCATATTTTTTATATTTTAAATCCAGTTTTTTCGGAAAAACCAAGCAAAAAGGAACGCCGAACCAAAAATAGCGGCCATGGTAACAAAACCTGCAACTGATAGTACTGCCATTCCCGAAAGTGCCGCTCCACTTGTGCAACCCCGCGCCAGTTGTGCGCCATAAACAAAAAACAATCCTCCAAGAAAGGCAAGTAACAATCTTTTACTGTTCGAGATGTTGGGAGATTTTTCTATGCGGAATTTAAGCCGCCTGGAAACCATGCCCGAAATAAAACCGCCGGCTAAAATGCCTAATACTTCAATGGGCAACCAGTTCAAAATTGGGTTTTTACCGCCTTCAAAATATTTGCTGTAATAAATTGAGTTTTCGGCATGGCTGGGTGTAACTGCTCCTACAATGGATACCACACAATATTTTATTCCTCCGCTGGCACCCAGTCCCCGCCCCGAGAGAAACATGGCAAGAAGTAATACCAAACCCAGCATTGTTCCGGCCAGATATGGATTCATGTATTTTTTCTTCATGGGTTTTTAATGCTTTTGGTAACAAATATACATTCTAATCAACTATAAAGGCCGAATTTCATAAAATGTTCTTTTTTCAAATTTAATTATCCCTGTAAAGTATTGCGAAAATTGCGTTACTCCTCTCTTTCCATCATTGTTATTGCATTATACCAAAGGGTTGAGGTTTAAATTACACTTTTAATTTACTGAAAAATCATCCTTTTGGATGACTATAAACCGTTATTTGAACCGGTATTTTCCAGCCTAAGCAGTCGTAAATTTAATTTACATTTAAAAAGCAGCTTATGGACCCAATTCTGCAAAAGTTCAAACTTATATTTTTGGATGAGGCTTCCGGTTTATTGGACCAGTTGGAGAAAGACCTGCTGGATCTGGAAACTTCTCCCGATAACCAGGAACTCATCGAATCGGCTTTCCGGGCGATGCATACCATTAAGGTGTTAGTGGTATGTATGGTTTTGATCATGTAAGTGAGTTTACTCACAACATGGAAAGTCTGTACCAGGCTATACGCGATAAAGTACTACGATTCGACAAGGAAATTTTCGATATAACATTTCTGTCTGTCGATCATATACGCAAGCTCCTTAACGATGAGTTATTAACAGTGCCAGAAAATCAGACCAACCAAAAGGTTATTCTCAGCGGTATCGAAGCAATTTTGGGAAAGGTGAACAAAAGTCTTGACCAGGAAAATGCTGTCAGTGTTCAGAATAATAACAGGGAAATGCCTTTTTCATGGCATATTCTCATCAGAGCAAACGAGCAGATTTATTTCCGGGGAATCAGCCTTACCAATATCTTTCACGATCTGGCCTCACTCGGGCAATTTGAAATATCAAGGCTCGACCACCTGAGCGATGAAGGTAATGATACCTGGAGCATAATTCTTTACACAAATGCCAAGGAGAATGATATACGCGAGGTATTTATGTTTATTGAAGACGATTGTACTATCACCAGGCTTACCACGCGTAACCTATTCGAAGACGCTGCACCTGAGCCCTCCCCCGAAAATGAACAGTCAATTATTGACCTCATTGATTATCATGAAAAAGTAACCGACAAACCCCAAACTCAAAATACAAGCAATTCTATAATCAACCGGCAAAAAGAGAGAACTGAAAATAACCAGAAAGCTACAAAACGTATTTCTGTCGATTCGTCGAAACTCGATCACCTGATGTACCTTGTGAGTGAACTTATCACTCTTAATTCGCAGTTCACCCTTAACACATCCGATAATAAGTTCGAGAAAATATGGCCTTTTACCGAACGTTTGGATAATCTCTCCAAGCAATTCCGAAATAATGCACTCGATATACGGCTTGTGCCGCTAAGCGAGTCAATACTCCGGTTTAAAAGACTTATCCGCGATTTATCCAATCAGCTTAATAAAGATGTGGAACTTATCACCGAAGGGATTGATACCGAAGTTGATAAAGGTACTATTGACCAGCTAAACGATCCGCTGATGCATATTATCCGCAACTGTATCGACCATGGGATTGAAACACCCGATCAGCGGCTTAAAAAAGGTAAGCCGGAATCTGGCATAATAAGGATTACAGCTAGTAATTCGGGCAATGTGGTGATCATAAAATTGAAGACGATGGCTCGGGCATAGATATGGAAAAAATCAGGAAAAAGGCCATTGATAAGGGAATTATCAAAGCTTCTGATAAGCCTACCAGGCAAGAGTTAATGGATATGATATTTTTGCCGGGATTCTCTACTGCTCAAAGTCTTACCGAAGTGTCGGGCCGTGGGGTTGGAATGGATGTGGTTCGTCGTAAAATAACCGAACTCCGGGGCGAAGTCCATGTGGAGTCGGAATTGGGTGTCGGCACCTCCTTTACGCTTAAACTTCAACAGTCTATAGCAATTATAGATACCTTACTGTTTAAAGTCGAAAATACGTTTTTCACTGTTGCCATTTCCGATATCAATGTTTGCCTGCAAATTCCCAAGGAGGAAATTGAAAAACGAAAGAGTACCTGCACCATTCCTTTTGAAAACCAGTTGATACCATTTTTCGATATCCGTTCCGGTTTTGAACTGGGTGGCACTTATGGTGAAATGACCAAAGCCATTATCCTTCGAACTAACGACAGGCAGCTGGCATTACTGACCGATACCATCATAGGTGGCCATCAGGCTGTACTGAAACCTCTCGGTAGCTTATTCCGCGAACAGAAATGTATTGGAGCTGCCAGCCAGCTGGGCGATGGCAAACTGGCATTTATGCTCGATACCAATGAGTTGTTTTTTAAAATAGATAACCGAATTAACTAAATACAAAAAGCCATGACGAGTACTTATTTGTCTTTTGTTATTTGCGGCGACCAGTATGCCGTAAATGTTGCCAAAGTGCTGGAGGTATTGCAGGAAGAACATATTACTTCCGTACCGAATGCTCCTGCTTATATCCGCGGAATTATCAATTTCCGTGGCGATGTGGTCCCTGTTTTCGAAACCAGGGTGCGTTTTAATCTGCCCGACAGGCAAAACACCGATACCTATAACATTATTGTGATCGACGTTTCCGAAGGAGCCGATATGTTTCGTCTCGGAGCTGTTGTGGATAAGGTGAAGGATGTAATTTCCATCGAGGATAACGACATTAAACCGGTACCTGCCATGAGTAAGGAATTCAATACCGATTTTCTGCAGGGTATTTATAAACTCGAAAATGAGTTTATCATGCTCCTGAATGTTGAAAAGGTATTCTCAGGTACTGAACTGAAGGCAATTAAAGAAACAAACGAATTACACGAAACCCTTATTAATTCCTGATATGGCATTTACCTTTTTCTTCAGGGACGAACAGATTCTTACACTGGCAGTTCAAAAGCTGGTTCCCCAAACCATGGGCCGCAGCAGTATTCATATTCTGAATGCCGGTTGTGCCATGGGAATGGAAACTTACACTTTTGCCATCCTGCTGGCCGAGAGCATGGGGAAGTTTGCCCTCCGAAACGTGAAAATATTAGCTGTGGATATTGATAACGAAAACGTCGATTTTGGAAAGACAGTAACCGATGGCGTTTACCATAAAGATCATCTGCAGCGTATTCCGTCGGATCTGTTTGGTAAATATTTCAGTCCCTCCGGGAAAGAGGACCATTTTATTGTAAATCAGGAGTTGCGGAGTCTTGTTCAGTTTAAAAAGTATGACCTGCTTACGCTTAAACCTCTCAGGAATGACTATAGTCTGGTTATCTGTAAAAATGTGCTTTTACACTTTCATTACCAGCAGAGAATCGAAGTAATTTCAATGTATTACGATATGCTGATTACCGGAGGACTCCTTGCTATGGAAAATACCCAGAGTATGCCTCAGGAACTTAGCCATAAGTTCAGGAAACTGGTAGACTATGCTCAGTTATACGAAAAAATCTGAGTGATGAAAATTACCAATCTTACCGTCGACAGTACGTTGTATACTTCCAATGTTTTTCTTGTACAGGGTACATGGAATTCAATCGAAGATATCAATACGCTGGTAGATGTCGGAAGCGATATACGCATTATTAAAAAAATTGAGTCTATCAATACTGGTTTAGGTAAGAATAAGGTCGATCAGGTTATTTTAACCCATTGTCATTCCGATCATTCAGCCATTCTGGAAGATATAAGAACAGCCTTCCGTCCCAGAATTTATGCTTTTAACTCCCATCTGAAACGAATCGATCATATTCTTAGAGATGGCGATACTCTTAAGATAGGTGAACATCAGTTCGAGGTAATTCATCTCACTTTTCACAGTTACGATTCTGTCTGCCTTTATTGTGAAGCGGAAGCGATTCTTTTCGCAGGCGATACCACTTTCCCTGTTATTGGTGGCAATGAGGCTTTAATGCGCGAAAATGAAAAAGCACTTGGCCGATTGTTGGGGAAGGATATAAAAACAGTATATCCGGGGCATGGCCCTGTTCAGCATTTTAACGAAAAAAAATTCATGCTCATGAAGGAAAGTAAAATTGAAAGTGGATGAAAAGCAATAATACACTAGAATAAACATGCAAATAACTAAAAATCAATAAACTAAAAAACTTACATTATGAACTGGTTTAAAAACATGAAAATCCGGACAAAATTATTGAGCAGTTTCTTATTGGTGGCTGTTTTAGCCGGAATAATTGGTTATATGGGGATAATGCGTATAAAACAAATTGATGCAGCCGATACTAAATTGTATGCAAATATTACTGTTCCGGTAGCCGATATGATAGACATGGCAACCGCATTTCAGAGAATTCGTGTAAATGTTCGGGATGCAATTCATGCCAACAATAACGAAGACCGAAAAGCTAAATTGGACCGTATTGAAGAACTAACAAAAATCTTTAACGAAAAAATGGTCCGAATTGAAGCGACAACATTTTCTGATGAAGGGAGAGCATTAGAGAAAAATTTAAAGGAATCCTTTAATGCATACATATCTTCTGTTCCGGATATCAAGGATATGCTCAATGCTGAGAATTTAAGCGGAGCCATAATGATAATGAACGGTAAAATGAAAAGTGACAATGAAGCTTGCCAAAAAGCATTGGATGAATTTCAAAACCTAAAAGTTAAACTGGCTAAGCAGACTTCTGAAGAAAATACTTCATTGGCTACTACTGCAACAACATTTATGATCATATTGATTGTTCTGGCTTTGGTGGCTTCCATATCGCTCGGTTTTATTATTGCTACCAATATTCAGGGAATTATCCGTTCAGTTATTACACAAACAAAAGAACTGGTAGATGCAGCAATTGCAGGTCGCCTGGCTACCCGCGCCAAACCCGAAGAGACCAATGCTGAGTTCAGGGAAATAGTTGTAGGTATTAACCGCACCCTCGATGCTGTTATCGGTCCGTTAAATGTTGCTGCAGAATATGTAGACCGTATTTCGAAGGGTAATATTCCAGAGAAAATTACCGATACTTATAATGGCGATTTCAACGAAATTAAAAATAACCTCAATGTTTGTATCGATGCTGTAAATGCATTGGTTGCCGATGCAAATATGCTGTCAAAGGCCGCCATTGAAGGGAAGCTGGCAACACGTGCCGATTCCTCGAAACATGAAGGCGATTTTGGTAAAATTGTAGACGGGGTAAATCAAACCCTCGATGCCGTAATAGGTCCGTTAAAATGTTGCTGCTGAATATGTTGATCGTATATCAAAAGGTAACATTCCCGAAAAAATTACCGATAACTACAATGGCGATTTCAACGAGATTAAGAATAACCTCAATGTTTGTATCGACGCAGTAAATGCTTTGGTTAGCGACGCCATGATGTTATCAGTTGCAGCTGTTGAAGGAAAACTGGCAACCCGTGCCGATTCTTCAAAGCATGGAGGCGATTTTGCTAAAATAGTGGATGGCGTAAACAGAACCCTTGATGCTGTAATAGGTCCTCTGAATGTTGCTGCTGAGTATGTGGATAAAATTTCAAAAGGTAGTATCCCGGAAAAAATTACAGACAATTATAATGGCGATTTCAATAATATCAAGAATAACCTGAACCAATGTATCGTTGCGCTCAATGGATTAATCGAGGAAATGAACCGGATGAGCATTGAACATGAAAAGGGAGATATCGATGTAGTTGTAAATGCCGAACGTTTTGAAGGAGCCTATAAAGTGATGGCTCAGGGTGTAAACGATATGGTAGGAGCTCATATTGCAGTGAAAAAGAAAGCAATGGGTGTATTCAGGGATTTTGGTAATGGTAACTTCGAAGCCAATATGGAGCAATTGCCCGGCAAGAAAAAGTTTATAAATGATGCAATTGAACAGGTAAGAACAAATCTTAAAGCGTTGATTGAAGATGCCAATATGCTATCCAAGGCAGCTGTAGAAGGCCGTTTAGCAACCCGTGCAAATGTTGATAAGCATCAGGGCGATTTCCGCAAGATTGTGGAAGGTGTAAACGAAACCCTCGATGCAGTAATCGGACCTTTGAATGTAGCGGCTCTTTATGTCGAAAAGATTTCGAAAGGCGATATGCCCGACCTTATCACCGAGAACTACAATGGCGATTTCAATAACATCAAAAACAATCTGAACAGTTTAATCAAATCATTTAACGAAATCATCACCAAGGCCAAAATGGTATCGCAGGGCGATTTAACAGTTACCCTGGCCAAACGTTCGGATAACGACGAGTTAATGGGTGCTTTGTCGGATATGGTTTTCCGCCTGAGTGAAATAGTGGGTCAGGTGATGGAAGCTGCTCAGAATGTGTCAACGAGCAGTAACGAGATGAGTAACTCAGCAGTTCAGATATCGGAAGGTGCCAGCGAACAGTCTGCTTCAGCCGAAGAGGTATCTTCTTCTATCGAGGAAATGACTTCAACTATCCAGCAGAACAGTGATAATTCCATCACTACCGAAAAGATTGCTGTGGCCTCGGCTCAGGGAATGATGGATGTAAATTCTGCCGCTCAGAAGAGTCTGGAAGCAATACGTCAGATATCGGAAAAGATCAGGATTATCAACGATATTGCAGGGAAGACTGATATCCTGGCCATCAATGCAGCCATAGAAGCTGCCCGGGCAGGCGAACAGGGAAAGGGATTTGCGGTAGTTGCTGCCGAAGTGCGCAAGCTGGCCGAGGTAAGCCAGAAAGCTGCTGTTGAAATCAACGAATTATCTGCTTCAAGTCTCAGGGTAACCGAAGAGTCGGGAAGTTTGATGATGAAGATAATCCCCGAAATACAGAAGACAGCCCAGTTGGTGAAAGAAATTGCCGCATCGAGCAACGAACAGCGCTCGGGATCGGAACAGATCACCAAAGCCGTACTGCAGTTTACTCAGGTAACTCAGCAGAATGCCGCCGCCGCCGAAGAGATGAGCTCGAGCTCCGAAGAACTGGCTAGTCAGGCCGAGTTGCTGAAGGAGACTATCAGCTTCTTTAATACCGGTAAGCAGATTAAAGCAGCTCAGCCAATAAAACCTGCTCATAAAACGGTAAAGTCCAAGGTAAAATGCTCCCCGGTCTTTTCATCATGAAACCCCCACAGGAGGTGTAAATCTTAACCTGGATATTGATAAGGAAGATAAACTTTTCGAAAGTTTCTAGAAAATAATTAGTAATCTGTTTGGTTCCGGGTAGTTTTTTTACCCGGAACTTTTAAATCTCTACTAATAACCCGAAAAAAACTCCTGCATATATACTTCAAGAAAAATTAATTCATTAATAATAAATTTTTGCCATGAAAAAGATAAAAATCAGAACCAAACTTATTACAGGTTTTGTGCTTGTCGCAATTATTGCAGGAATTATAGGACTGGTTGGCTATAATTCCATCCATAATCAAAAAGAAAGCTTATCTAATATTAAGGATAACAGGATTCCTTCCATGATGGCTTTTTCGGAGATCAACAAGGAACGGATGATAATCAGGTCCCAAACCCTTGAGGTAATGCTGGTGTTAAGTCAGAACAACTTGGTGTCGGTTAAGCAGAGTTTGAAAAATATCCTGGAGAAAAGAGCAGAATTCGATGGAAAGAAGTGGATAAAAACTGGACATTATCCGAATCTATCCCTCGTCAGAGCGAAGAGGGTCTTCGACTTCAAAAACAAATTCAGGGAGAATATAAAGCCTGGCGCGATATATATGTTGTGCTGGATAATCTGGTGGTTAAAATGATAGAAGCTGACGAAAGTGAACTGGCAAATCTCCGGAATGAATTTAATACGGCTTACGAAAAAATGGTGCCCATATCCAATACCATGGGAGCTTCCTTCGATTTACTTAAGGATAATAACAATAAAAACACCGTCAAAATAGTTAACGAAACGCTGGTTTCCAGTTTAACAGCCCAGAATTTTATTCTTATCATCATTTTTGTTGCTCTGGTAATGGCTATATTTCTAGGGTTATGGATTTCTGCTAATATTCAGGGTATTATCCGCTCGGTTATCAAACAAACCAAAGATCTGGTAGATGCTGCCGTAGCTGGTCGCCTGGCCACCCGTGCCAAACCGGAGGAAACCAATGCCGAGTTCAGGGAAATTATTGTTGGGATAAACCGCACCCTCGATGCAGTGATAGGCCCCTTAAATGTTGCTGCAGAATATGTCGATCGCATTTCGAAAGGAAATATTCCCGAAAAGATTACCGATACTTACAATGGCGATTTCAACGAAATAAGGAATAATCTCAATGTTTGTATCGATGCTGTGAATGCGCTGGTTTCCGATACAAATATGCTGTCGAAGGCAGCCATTGAAGGAAAGCTGGCAACACGTGCCGATTCCTCGAAACATGAAGGCGATTTTGCTAAAATTGTAGACGGGGTAAATCAAACACTCGATGCCGTAATTGGACCATTAAACGTAGCCGCCGAATATGTCGACCGCATATCAAAAGGTAATATTCCTGAAAAGATTACTGATAATTATAATGGCGACTTCAACGAAATTAAAAACAATTTAAACCAGTGTATCGATGCCATTAACCTATTGATTAATGAAACCGTTATGCTGGGTAGTGCTGCTGTAGAAGGTAAACTAAAAACGCGTGCTGAGGCAGACAAGCACTCCGGCGATTTTGAAGAAGATAATTGAAGGTGTTAATGGCACTCTAGATACGCTTGTGGGATTGCTGGATGTTATGCCTACTCCTGCAATGGTAATCGATAAAAACTTTCAGATACAATATATAAATCATATTGGTGCTTCAGTTGGGAATAAGTCGCAAAATCAACTCGAAGGCACAAAATGTTATGATCATTTTAAAACAGATGATTGCAAAACCGAAAATTGTGCATGTGGCCGTTCAATGCGATCGGGTGGCAACGAGGATAGAGAAACCATTGCCCGCCCTGGCAATTCACTACTCGAAATTCAATATTCGGCAGTTCCGCTTCGAAATAAAGATGGTCTCACTATTGGTGCTTTTGAAGTAGTGTCGGATCAAACTGCCATTAAAAAAAGCATGAGAAAAGCTGAAAAGATCGAAAAGTATCAGACAAATGAGGCATTGAAATTAACCGAAGGAATTACAAAGATGGCCAAGGGCGATTTATCTTTCGAATTGAAAACCGAAACTGCTGATGAAGAAACTTCGGATGCCCAGAAAATGTTCGATGCAATTAATCACGCAGTAAATGTTTCAGTTTTTGCCATAAAGCTTTTGGCTGAAGATGCGAATATGCTTGTTAAGGCAGCCGTGGAGGGCCGTTTGGCAACCCGTGCCAATGCAGATAAGCATCAGGGCGATTTCCGCAAGATAGTAGAAGGGGTAAACGAGACCCTCGATGCAGTAATTGGACCTTTGAATGTGGCTGCTCTTTATGTCGAAAAGATTTCGAAAGGCGATATGCCAGACCTTATCACCGAGAACTACAATGGCGATTTCAATAACATCAAAAATAATCTGAACAGTTTAATCAAATCATTTAACGAAATCATCACCAAGGCCAAAATGGTATCGCAGGGCGATTTAACAGTAACTCTGGCCAAGCGCTCTGATAATGACGAACTAATGGGTGCATTGTCGGATATGGTTTCCCGCCTGAGCGAAATAGTGGGTCAGGTGATGGTAGCGGCCCAAAATGTATCGACGAGTAGTAACGAAATGAGTAACTCGGCGGTTCAGATATCGGAAGGTGCCAGCGAGCAATCGGCTTCAGCCGAAGAAGTGTCCTCTTCAATCGAGGAAATGTCCTCAACTATCCAGCAGAACAGTGATAATTCCATCACAACCGAAAAGATTGCTGTGGCCTCAGCTCAGGGAATGATGGATGTAAATGCAGCCGCCCAAAAGAGTCTGGAAGCAATGCGTCAGATATCGGAAAAGATCAGGATTATCAACGATATTGCAGGGAAGACTGATATTCTGGCTATCAATGCAGCTATTGAAGCTGCACGGGCAGGCGAACAGGGAAAGGGTTTTGCCGTAGTAGCTGCCGAAGTGCGCAAGTTGGCTGAGGTAAGCCAGAAAGCTGCTGTGGAAATCAACGAATTATCAGCATCGAGTCTTCGTGTTACCGAAGAGTCGGGAAGTTTGATGATGAAAATAATCCCCGAAATACAGAAGACAGCTCAGCTGGTGAAAGAAATTGCCGCATCGAGCAACGAACAGCGCTCGGGATCGGAACAGATCACCAAAGCTGTAATGCAGTTTACCCAGGTAACCCAGCAGAATGCCGCCGCCGCCGAAGAGATGAGCTCGAGCTCCGAAGAACTGGCTAGTCAGGCCGAGCTGCTGAAAGATACCATCAGCTTCTTTAATACCGGTAAGCAGATAAATGCAGCTCAACCAGTAAAACCTGTACATAAATCGGGAAAATCCAAAGTAAATGCTCCACGGACTAAACAGCAGGAATCCACTTATTGTGGAATTAACCTGAATCTGGAGTCGCCTGATAATGACAATAAGTTATACGAAAAACTTTTAGGTTTTAATTTTCAATAGTTCTAAAGCTGTTCTGAAGGATCTTCCCGACGAACAGCTTTTTTGATTTAATAATTTGATGCAGGTGTTTACAGCAATCTGGCTTCTTATTTCCTATAGATACTTGATACTTCCGGTTTCATTCAGATTCAGTATTAATTTAAACCCTAATTCAATAGATTTATTTCAATCACTACTGTCCGGTAAAACAATTAGATTCTTCGCTATGCTAGAATGACAGGCTTTTTATTAATTTTTAGTGAGGTGGGGT
>JAAUTT010000035.1 GCA_012031335.1 Bacteroidales bacterium
ACATTTACCATCTGCATCAAGTTCTACTATTTCGTATCCTAATCTTTGCAGACCTGGCAGAATGGTCGTTTTATCTCCTACCACGAGTATCGCCATTTTATTGATATTAAGGTATTCTTTGGCCAGTTTATTTACCTCTTCAGCCTTCATGTCTCTTAAAATTTTGTTTTGTTCATCGGCAAAGTCAGCCGAAAGGTTGTATTTCAGTATCCGGGACAAGAAAACTGCCTTTTGCGAATTGGTCTCATATCTGCGGGCGTCGCTCTGACCAATGGATACTTTTGTAAATTCCAATTCCGATGGGGTAATACCTTTTTCGGCATAGGTGCTTATTTCTTTTATAAACTCCACCACAGCGCTGTCCGAAGCATTACTCTTTATTCCGGCGCTGGCGATAAAATCACCGGTATATTTTCCGGAATTAAAACCCGACCGTGCTCCGTAAGTCCATGCCTTGGCTTCACGAAGGTTAAGGTTAATACGGCTGTTAAATGCTCCGCCAAGATTGTAGTTGGCAAGTCCCAAACGGTAAAATACTCCGGTTGCATCGTAGGTGAGATTAGACAAGTACCCGAGCCTTATTTGCGATTGTGCGGCTTTTGGAATATCTACCAGATATATTTTTGTTTTATCAAAAGGTTTACCAGTTTCCGGAAGTGGGATTTTAACATTTTTAACCTGCCACTTTTCAAGAAAGGCAAGTTCTTTTTAACATCGGTTTCGCTTACATCACCTACAACAACAACTGAAGCAAGAGAAGGACAGAAGTAACTATCATAATATTTCTGAACATCGGCCAGTTCTATATTCGAAACAGTACGTTCAATACCTGCTGTTGCATAGGCGCGCACATTACCTGTCCCGTAAAGGATTTATAAAATACATCCGAAGCAACGGTGGCAGGCTGCGTTTTAGCATTGCGAAAGCTTTCAATCATTTGTTTTTAATTCTGTCAAAAGTCTCCTGGGTAAATTTTGGCCGATAAAGTCTTTCTTCCAGTAATTGAACTGTTTTGGAGAGGTTTTCGTCAGGGTCGACACTGTAAAGGATATTTCGTCATCGGAGGCATAAACACCAATAGTGCTGCCCAATTTCTGCAACTCTGCGCTAAATTGTTCCGAGGTATAATTTTGGGTATCCTCATTCAGCATACGGGCAACCATATTTGCCAATCCGGCTTTGGCTGTATCGTTGGCAGCAAACAAACCTCCGCCCTCAATCGAAAGTGATATTGATACAGTAGGAATTTCGTTGTTACGGTTACCGATCATTTTAATTCCGTTATTGGTTTTGGCTGTCCAGAAGGGAGGAACTTTAACTACAGGATTAGGACCACTGCCAGGTTTTACTTTTCTGTCGAAATTATCCTTCGGTTTGTTGTATGTCAGTCCGTTATAGCCATAATCCGGATGTTTATAGTTGCTCTTATCGACCGTAAAATTATCGGGTCCAGCAGTCTCAATTTCTTTTCCTTTGGTTAATACACTCAGGATAACAGCGGGTTTTCCTTTTATATACTGGTTATAAACGCGAATGATGTCTTCTTTGGTTACAGTTTGAATCGATTTTAACTCCCTCGTTATCTGATTCGGATTGCCTGTAAGGTACTGATAGGCGGCAAGTGTGGTAATTTTACCGCTGATACTTGCCAAACTGTTAATAAACTGCGCTTCCGCCTCTCCCTTAAAACGTGCCAGATCTTCGTCCGACACTCCTTTCTTTTCAAATTCAAGTAATGCTTCTTCCACCATTTTTTTCATACCAGGAAGGGTTTGATCGGGATAAGGTAAAACCTGGATCAAAATTTCGCCACCCAGTTCCGATGTAGAGGAAAACATACCCGACTGCATTGCTTTACGGGTTTTTACCAGGTTTTTGTAAAGAATGGAATTATTACCACGTCCAATAATACCGGTTAAAATATCAAGTGCTGCCTCATCTTTATGGAATGTGGGGAGTCCCGGATATGAAACTACCAACAAAGGCAGCTTGGCATAATTGTCGGTATAAGAAATATAGCGGTCGCTTTTAATTTCAGGTTCAGTAAATTCGGTTTTCTTCACTTCCGGACCTCTTGGAATTGAACCGAAATATTTATCGACCCAGGCAAGAGTCTGCTTTATGTCAATATCGCCACCGATTGTTAAGGCTGCATTATTAGGTCCATACCAGCGCAGGAAGAAGTTTTTGAGATCGTTTACATTTACTTGCTGAAGTTCTTCAACATATCCAATGGGTTAACCATGAATATGGATGACCATAAGGATAAAGGTTTCTTCTAATGGTTTCGTCAGCCAGTCCGTAAGGACGGTTATCGTAGTTTTGAGCTCTTTCGTTGATTACTGTAGAGCGTTGAACTTCAAACTTTTGCTGGGTAACAGCATCAAGTAAAAAACCCATGCGATCTGCTTCGAGCCAAAGCATTCTTTCGAGCTGATTTGCGGGAACAGTTTGATAATAATTGGTGCGGTCGCGGCTCGTACTGCCGTTGAGTGTACCTCCCGATTCGGTTACTATTTTGAAATGTTCCTCATCACCCACATTGTCTGATCCCTGAAACATCATATGTTCAAAAAATGGGCAAAACCCGATTTTCCAACTTCTTCGCGTGCAGAACCCACATGGTAGGTAATATCCACATGCACCATTGGGTCGGAATGATCCTCATGCAGAATGACTGTTAAACCATTTGGTAACTGGTATTTTTCGTAAGGTATCACCAGTTCGTTTCCTTTCCGGGTTACTTTTTCGACCAACCGTATTTTTGAAGATTGGGCATTAAGCGAAATAGCCATAACTACAGTCATAAATAGCAGATAAGCAGATTTTGTCTTCATTATTTTTCGTCGTTTTGATTTACAAAAATTCAGGTAAATTTGATTTCAGTAAAAATATATGAATGTTATGGATATTCGTACACAACTCTCGTTTTTTAACAGAATTTAGGATATGTTAAATTCTCCCCTTATAAAAACAAAGCTACCCCTTGTAGGTACCACTATATTTACAGTGATGTCTAAATTGGCTGCTGATTATAATGCCATCAATCTTTCACAAGGGTTTCCCAATTTCAAGGTCTCCGATGAACTTATTGAACTTGTAAACCGATTTATGAAGGCCGGCTATAACCAATATGCACCTATGATTGGTGTTCAGGAGTTAAGAGAGGCTATTGTGAAGAAAATATATTCTCTCTATGGCGTATCTTACGATTCAGAAAATGAAATCACTGTTACTTCCGGAGCAACCGAAGCCCTGTTTGCTTCAATCTCCGCGGTGGTGCAACAGGGCGATGAAGTAATAGTATTTGAACCGGCTTACGATAGTTATGTTCCGGCTATCTTGCTAAATGGAGGAGTTCCGGTTTATATTTCTTTGCGTCCGCCATATTTTAATATTGACTGGCAGGAGGTGAAAAGTAGAATAAACAGCCGAACCAGGCTTATAATTATCAATACACCGCAAAATCCGGCAGGAGCCATATTAATGCCACATGATATTGCCGAACTTGCCAGCATTGTTAACAAAACAAAAATATTGCTTGTAGGAGATGAAGTGTATGAACATATAATATTTGATAATGAGCAGCATCAGTCTTTAATGACTCATCAGGTTTTAAGAGAAAGAAGTTATATATGCGGATCTTTTGGGAAAACTTTTCATGTAACGGGATGGAAAGTTGGATATGTGCTGGCACCTTCGGAAATGACAACCGAGTTCCGAAAGATACACCAATATCTTACATTTAGCACCATAACTCCTGTGCAAATGGCATTAGCCTGCTATCTTGGAAAGGCTGAAAATTATTTAACAATTCCGGAGTTTTATCAGAGGAAGAGGGACTTGTTTCTTGAGGCATTAAAACCTTCGAAGTTTAAATATATTCCTGCCAGAGGAAGTTATTTTCAAAACTTGGATTATTCAGCCATAACATTAGAGAATGATTATGATTTTGCCATCAGACTAACGAAAGAAAAGGGAGTTGCATCTATCCCTGTATCGATGTTTTATCATCGACGTAATGATTATAAAATTCTTCGTTTCTGTTTCGCAAAAGATGATGCTACATTACTTGCAGCGGCGGAAAAGCTTTCAGGATTGTAATTATATTTAAGGAGATTTTTTAAAGGCTATTTCCGATTTTTTTTAATCCGGAGTGGTAGCATTAACACCAAGTATTACAGGAATAGTAATTAATGCCAGAATTGTTGTGCAACCCATAAATCGTCCAAAACCTGTTGTTTTCTTAATATAAAACTTATCAGCTTTTGCGATTGGGAGATTAGAATTTGAGGATACTATGTCGGTGATCCAAAACTGATTATCGGTGTACTTTGTATTTGAAAAGTCTTCCTTTGTCGAAAAAGTTAAAAAACACCTGAAAACCATGGGTGTATTTTCTTTTTTGTAATAATATCTTTTTACCTGAACGGTACTTTGGTTTGCATTATATTTTACGTGCGACATAGAATCGTTAGCTGAAAGGCTGAAAAATTCCTTTTTCAGGGAAACAGGTGTTACCCTTACATACGATTGGGGTGGAATAAAACTTACCTGTTCGCTGCGATAGATTGTTCCGTTTATGTTACCCTGAGAACTGGCAATGTTTTTTTGTCCATTTATATTCGAATTCGTTGGTAGTTCCGTTGAGCACGGATAGATCCTCCCAAAGACAAATTCTCTGATCGTTATGGACTATAGCCGATTTTTTCCAGTCTATATAAAGTGGTTCTGATAATTTATTGTTAATCTGTATTGTAATTGGACAATCTTCTCCCCAAAATGAATATTGTACTTTAAATGTATCGTTTTCCTGAATAAATTCCTGTTCGTTATTTCGTTGCAAGTTACTGTTAAGGTATGCAAACTGATATTTGGAGCAGGAGGAAAAAAGCACGATTACCGTTGCTGCATAAAAAAGATTCATTGATTTCATAAATACAGCGTTTGTGTTATTAAAAGCTTGTTTGTGGCAGGTTTGAGGAAACAAAAATCAGACCAATTGTAACCATACGAATTAAGTAAGATTTTGAATATTTACATTCGGGCATAATGATTATCTTCGTCAGTCTCGTACATAACACTTCATTACGTATGCCTATTAAACACAGGTTTCCTCTTCACTTCCAAATCCTGATTGCTCTTTTGCTGGGCTTTGTTTTCGGTTATTTCCTTCCTGAAGGAACGGCTTATACTAACTGGGCCGGAGTTGTTTTTCTCAGGCTAATTAATATGACTAGTAATACCGCTTATTTTGTGTTCTATCATTTGGGCGTATCCTGCTAAGTCGCGGAGAAAGCATGGGCAAAATAACGTTAAAAAACGGTTGTCTTTTATCTGGTAACCACAACTCTGGCTATTCTTACCGGTTTTATATTGATCACCTGGGTCAAGCCTGGTGAAGGACTTGAGCTGAAACTTGCCGGAAATGCCGATAATATTGAGATAACTTCCACTAAGATAAGCGATATATTACTCAATATAATTCCTAAAAATATTTTCGAGGTTCTCGCTCAGGGACAGTTACTTCCTATTATCTTTTTTGCGTTTATCTTCGGGTATTATATGACCCGAATTAAACCAGGTCAACAGGATTTTCTGCGTAATTTTTTTGAATCGGTGCTTGAGGTAATAATGAAAATTACAGTTTTTCGTCATTAAACTGGCTCCTTATGGGGTTTTTAGTTTGGTTGCAACCGAAATTGCCAGACAAATTCAGCTGGGTAACAATATCAATGAGCTGGTACAGCGTTTGGGTATTTATATGCTTGTTGTCATTGCAGGCATCCTGTTTCATGGATTGGTTACTCTTTCGGTAATTTTGAAGTTTGTTGGAGGGGTAAATCCTCTGAAACATTTCAGAAATATGGCAACACCTCTTTTAACAGCTTTTTCAACATCATCTACCAATGCAACATTGCCCCTAACCATGAAAGCGGTTGAAGAAAACGATGGTGTTTCCCGGAAAATAATAGGGTTTACAATACCTTTGGGCGCAACTGTAAATATGAACGGAACGGCCTTGTACGAATGTGTGGCCGTATTATTTATTGCTCAGATTTATGGAGTTCAGTTATCTGTAATTCAGCAGATATTGGTTGTATTCACTTCTTTACTTGCCGCTATCGGGGCCGCTGGTATACCCATGGCCGGAATTGTGATGATGGCAATCATACTTAAAACAGTTGGTCTTCCGGTTGAAGCTATTGGATTCATTTTACCCGTGGATAGGCTTCTCGATATGTTTCGCACGGCTTTGAATACTTATGGGGATACCTGTGCTGCTGTTGTAATTGCACGATCGGAAGGAGAGAAGCTGAAAATTTAGGCCATAGAAATTAATGTCTGGGTTGTAAACCAAAAATTTTTGAATTGAAAAGTAACCGTTAGCATATTATTGAATTCACTGAGAAGTAATTCAATTATTGCTATTTATAAATTATTTGTACCTACAGGAACACGAAATCATTAAAATTTTATTCGTGTGAACTTTTTTTTACCGAATTATTCTATCATAAAAACAATAAGTGATTATTCAGGTTATTAGAAATTCAGGAATAGACATTAATTGTTCCTGTTATAATAATATGCCAGTTTAATTTTTGGAACATGTCGATTACAACAGATGAAGAACTTTTAGGAATGCAAAGAGTAAGTGTTGCTGTAGCTGAAACACTTCGACTGATGCGCGAATATACAAGATCTGGCATTTCTGCCAGTGACCTGGATTATTATGGAGGAACAATACTGAAACAATATGGTGCGCAGTCGGCTCCTAAAAAAGCCTACAAATTTCCCGGAAATACCTGTATCAGTGTTAATCACGAGATAGCTCATGGAATTCCCTCCAGTTCAAAAGTTTTAAATGAAGGTGATATTATCAACATTGATGTGTCTGCCGAATTAAATAGTTTCTGGTCTGATAACGGGTGTTCCTTTATAGTTGGAGAGGATTCCCGTCAGTTATCACCTGTTGTGAATGTATCCCGAAACATTTTATTGAAAGCTCTGGATCATATATCTCATGGAGTCCTGATCTCTGACATAGGTTATCTTATAGAAACGGAGGCACGTATGGCCGGGTTTAAGGTAATACGTAACCTGGCAGGCCATGGCATTGGTCGAAAACTTCACGAGTATCCTGAGTATATTCTTAATTTTCGGGATACTGGTAATAAAGATAGATTTAGGAAGAATATGGTGGTAGCTTTGGAAACATTTATATCTACCCGATCCAGTTATGCCATTACCCAAGATGATGGATGGACTTTAGCCGGCAACAAGGGTGGATTTGTTGCGCAACATGAACATACCATTGTAGTTACCAGCACTTCGCCTTTAATACTTACAGCTCAAAATGGGATTTAAGGGTTAAGGTATTTAAAACATGAAGTTTAGTTATTAGATTTTTGAATAGTAACATTTTCCCAACCGATAAAGAAATTTATTCAGTAATTTTGCCTGCTTTATTTCAATATTAAAGTTTTGGAAGGGAGAAATATAAAGGAAATTGGCTCCATATTATTGCAAGTTGGAACATTATTGATGAGTTCCGGAGCAACCACCAACCGGGTTAGAAATACCGTTAACAGAATTGCTGATGCATTTGGCTATTCCACCGAAATGCTTATCACAAACAGAGCTATTACAATTAAAATCAGTGACGAAGAAAAACAGGAGTTTTTTCATTCTTTAAAAAGAACATCTCCACATGGTGTTAATTTTAAGGTTGTTTCGGGAATAAGTCGTATGAGCTGGCGAGTAATTGAAGAAAGGTGGAGTATAGAACAAATTAACACAGAGTTAAACCGTCTTATTTCGCTTCCACATTATCCACGTTTGTTGGTACTCATTTTTGTCGGACTTGCTGGTTCTGCTTTCTGCCGAATTTTTGGAGGGGGTATTCCTGAAATGTTAGTTACTTTTTTGGCGACATTTATTGGATTATTTGTTAGGCAGCAAACTCTTAAGATGGAATTTAATCCTTATCTGTGTGTTTTCTTTGCTTCCTTTGCTGCTTCTATAATTTCAGGTTTGTTCCGGAAAATATTTCCCGATGGAGCTATTGGTTCATGCTTTTACTGCTTCTGTACTGTTTCTGGTACCAGGCGTACCTCTTATAAATTCTTTTACCGATCTTATTGATGGCAATATACTTAATGGCACAGTAAGAGGAATAAACGGGCTGATGATTGCTTTTGCAATTTCGTTGGGGCTTTTAGGTGCATCCATAATATACAGGTTCTGATGGAGTGGTTGTTGTTAATCGAAAAGGGTTTCTGGTTTGGTATTGGTG
This sequence comes from Bacteroidales bacterium, assembly GCA_012031335.1. Next base: position 8,297 of record JAAUTT010000035.1, read on the forward strand.
CTATCGGATTTGCAATTCTGTTTAATGTGCCGCCGCGTACTATATTTATTATTTGGTTGTTGGCTGCATTGGGCGGACTTGCAAAATTATTTCTGATATTTGCCGGAGCTTCAGCATTATTAGCTTCCCTTGCAGGCGCTACATTAATTGGTATTCTTAGCATTCAGGCAGCTCATAACAAGCATGCCCCTCCACTGGTTTTTTCAATTCCTGCTGTAATCCCTCTTGTGCCTGGTGTTTATGCTTACCAGGCAATTCTTGGTTTGATTATTTTAGCTGGTAATTCTTCAGTGATAAATTATAATGAAGTTCTGGCCAGCACAGTGAATAACGGTTTAAATGCTATATTCATATTGATGTCGCTTGCTGTAGGAGTTTCAGCGCCTATGCTTTTAACCCGAAAGAGTTCTGCAAAGCATATGAAATAATTAAAAAGTAGGAGTTGTATTGATGGATTGCAAACTTGCTGTCCTTTAAAATTTAGGTCCTTAATAATTCCTCAGTTCAAAGTTTTTCCCCAGATAAACTCTTCTTACCTGCTCGTCTTCAGCAAGTTCCCGGGCTGTACCTGCTTTCAGGATCGAACCCTCGAAAAGTAAATAAGCCCGATCGGTAATTGAAAGTGTTTCGTGAACATTATGATCGGTAACCAGAATGCCGATATTTTTATCCTTAAGTTTAGCAACAATTGATTGAATATCTTCAACAGCAATGGGGTCAACTCCTGCAAAAGGTTCGTCAAGTAAAATAAATTTTGGATCGATGGCTAAGGCCCTTGCTATTTCAGTACGCCTTCTTTCACCACCCGATAATTGAATACCCAGGCTTTTTCTGATTTTAACAAGTCCAAATTCCTGTAATAGCGATTCCACTTTGTCCGCCTGTTCGGCTTTCGAGAGTTTGGTCATTTCCAATACGGCCCTGATATTATCTTCAACACTCAATTTTCTGAAAACAGATGCTTCCTGAGCCAGGTAGCCAACCCCTTTCTGAGCCCTGCGATACATCGGTTCATGGGTTATTTCCTCATCTTCAAGATATATTTTCCCTTCGTTTGGAACAATAAGACCTACAATCATATAAAAGGTAGTTGTTTTACCAGCACCGTTTGGTCCGAGTAATCCTACTATCTCGCCTTGTTTTACTTCAATGCTCACTCCCTTAACAACCACCCGGCTTTTATACCGTTTCACAAGGTGTTCTGTACGAAGAATCATAATTTGTTAATTTTAAATGCCAAATATAGGAGTTTTGGGGAGTATAATTTTTAAATTTTGTTGTTGATTGAATCAGGTGTACTAAAAAATTATCTGCAGCCTGGCCCTTACTCCAAAAGGAGAAACATCAGTGTGATCAAGATGGTTTAATCGCCACATGGCATCTATACGCAAAAATTTGAAAATATTTTCTATCCCTGCACTGGCTTCAAAATATGGTTCAGAAACAGTATTCAAGCCTTCGGGAAAAATCATTGTTTGTCGGTTCGAATTGCTGATGTTACCTATCAGGCCATGTGCCGAAACTACCTCACGCCATTTAAGTTTTCGTAAAAGGGGTATTTTATTTTAGAAAAAATCCCTGAAAATGATGCTCAATAAATAAACTTGTGTATTGATCGCTGGCAAATTCATAATAATTCATCATATTAAACGATGAAAAATCGAATGAATAGGTTTCGTTGCCTTTGTGCAGTTCCAGCAAGGATAAGGTACGTTACCGAAAATTTTGCCCGCATCGATGTTATATTTAAAATAACCGAACGGATAGGTATTTATATTAATGATCAATGTTAAGATTTAATTTGAGGTATTTATATCCACTTTTAAAAACATTGGGCATTCCGGTTATAATATTAAAACTAACCACCGGATATTCGGTTCCTAAACTTACCCTTTCAAATTCTCCTTCAACAAATTTTTCCTGAAAGGCAAAACGGGTATTTAGGTTTATTTCGGTAGTCCGGACCGCTCCCAATCCAATAGTATCTGTATTTTGGATAACATTGAAAGGGACATTTTTACCTGGAATTATTCTTTTGTGCTGGAATGAAACAGTATTTGAAAATCCCGGAAACCATTCTTTTTCCAGATATAGTTTTCTTTGGTAAACCATTGTAAGTTTATCGTTCGGGTTCCGTCGTAAAACGGACGAGAGAATGTTATCACTCAGGAAAGAATTGTCACTTTTCCCCAATTGTTCGATATCATTTTCAAAATTGCCGCCAATAGCCAATCGGGGTTCTTTATTAAGCATATACAATGCTCCTGCTCCGTATTTGAATTTCTGGTCACGTGTGCCATAAGCCACATGTCCTGATAACAATAACCTAGTGCTGAAATCATTACTAGTACGACCTCCCAGACGGAACCTGTTTCCTTCAATGGGATTATAACTATATAAAGTATAGTATGGGCCCACTTCAAATTTTCCAACAACATAATAGTAGTTGATAAAAAGGTTGAGCAGGTCAATAAATGTTTTGTAGATAGGCAATCCTTGGACCGAGTCGACCATTGCATAAATGCTTTCTTCCTTTTTGGTAAGCGGAACATGACGGGCTGTTTCCCAATAGGTTTTGTCCTTTTTCATGGCGTCATCTTCCACATTGATATTATTCTTCAGTTTTTTGACTTCTTCCTCTATAGGCTGGTTAATTAAATAGTTTCGGTAAGAGGTAGTTTTACGCCCAAAAAAACCTGTCGTTCTGTCGGTAAGGTTAAAATCAATAAACAAAAATTCTCCTTCGGGAAGCCATACAGAATCATTCATTTTTTTATATTCGGCCGAAGCAACCAAATCGTTAACAAAATTCAGGTTCACATCGTCGGGAATTCTAATCTGAACTCTTTTAACAGCAAAGCTTGTGTCGGCAATCCAAACAAAACCGTTAAAAGCCGATTCCTGTTTACGCCGCGGCTTAAAAGAGATTTCATAACACCATGTATTTTCTATAAAAGCACTGTCGATAAGATAGTATTTATAGAATGCAGTCCCATAATCCGAAATTGGACTTACAAAGCCCTGTCCAAATACGTCAATGGTATTGTCGTAGATGTTAAATGTTTGATACATTTTACCCGTAAACTGAGCAACACTCTGGTTTTCAGTACCCGAAATTCTGGATGCTTTAATAACCTCTCTTTCCAGCCTTGGTTTACTCTGAAAAAAATTATCGGATACAGACTCGATAAGTAAAATGGTAAGTAAGTTTTACCTGTAATGGCCGATGTATCAACATAATCAAAAACAAACTGCAGCTTGTTCATCAGCTTATTTTTTTTGAATCGTTCATCAAAGTTATTTATGTCGAACTGTAGTTTATTGTAACATTCGTAACTATATGAATTTATGTTTTTTGGATTATTAATCTCTTTTTTGGCTATAACCTTTTTCAACAGAACATGAGCAGGGTTTTCTCCCGGAAGAACTACCACTTCGTTGAGTTGGGTATTTAATTGTTCCATCTCAATATCAATGGTTTGGAAACTCTGTTTTATAATGGCTACCGTAGTAGGTAGATATCCCAGACAAGAGAGCGTAAGCGAATCCGACACAGCTTTTGTTTCCAGGAAATACTCACCTTTAAAATCGCTGATAGTACCGGCGGTTGTACCTTTAAGCACAATATTTACGAAAGGTATAGCTTCGTTGGTGGCTTTGTCGGTGATTTTTCCGCGAATTTTTGTAGTTTGAGCTTGGAGCTGAATACCAAATAGTAATACAGCAAAAAGCGAATAGAATATCTTTATATAATAGTTTTTCATAAAATGCAGCCGTTTCCGATTTAGGTTTTGATCGAATCACGAACTCTTACAAAAACAATGCTAAACTTATAAAGTTATGAAGCCAGCTCTTTTTCTTTGTTGCGTTGAATAGCTGCCGAAATATGGATACTCACCTCATATAGAATTACAAGAGGAATAGTTACAAGAATCTGACTAAAAATATCAGGAGGAGTAATAATGGCAGATAAAATCAGAATAACGATAATGGCATGTTTTCTATAGGTTCTAAGAAATTGCGGAGTTACTATTCCTATTTTTGAAAGAAAAAATACCACCACCGGAAGTTCAAAAACTATTCCGGCTGCCAAAGTGACCGATGCAATAGTTGAAAAATAAGAAGGCAGGTTAATTGTGTTCTGCACTGTTGCACTAATCTGGTAAGAACCTAAAAAGTGAATAGATAGTGGAACTATCACGTAATAACCGAATAATACACCAATGAAAAAAAGAAATGATATAGCTAATACGGCATAACGGGCATAGCGACGTTCTTTATCATATAAAGCAGGACTGAAAAATTTCCAGAATTCATAAACAATATATGGGAAAGCTAAAATAATACCACTGATAACGGAGATCCAGATATGTGTGGAAAACTGACCCGTCCATTGTAATATTTATTAATTCAAATGGCTTATCATTTATTCTTAAAACATCAGAATTCATTTTATCAGCGAAAATTGCAAACATCCGGTTGGTGAAAAAATCAGGATTTTTAGGTGCAAGTAAAATCTGGTCAAAAATAATATCCTTAAATATAAATGCCAGAATAGCCATTGCTATAATAGCTACCACTGATTTTATGATATGCCATCTTAGTTCCTCAAGATGTTGCAGAAATGACATTTCGCCACTATTATTATTAGCCATAATTTACTTTTATCGATGCAAAATTTAGGACCCCAAACTTAAAAACTTATTTCATAAACTATATTAAAAAAAGCTAATAAATATGTCGAGCTGCAAAATTTTTAATTTTTTTTGTAAA
>JAAUTT010000036.1 GCA_012031335.1 Bacteroidales bacterium
TTTGCTCCAGTTAAATATGTGCCTTGCGCTACGTAATTCCCAATATTCTGATTACCTGTTCGCCCAATACTAAAACGGATTTTGAGATCATTAATCGCTTTAATATTTTTAAAAAACTCCTCTTCACTTAGCCGCCATGCAATCGACCCTGCAGGGAAAATAGCATATTGATTATTGATACCAAATCTAGAAGAACCATCTTGTCTTATACTGAAACTTGCCAAATATCTATTAGCATAATTTATATACACTCTGGTAAACAATGAGTTTATTCCCCAGGAAGTTTTGTAGCTATTAATTTTCTCTAAAAGAACAGAGGCGTTCATAGTACTTATAATATCCGTAGGTCCACCACTTGCAGCTGCATTGAAATTAAATGCATGAGATTCTTGCAAACTATACCCTGCAATGGTTTTTACATCTACCTTATCAACCTTAAATGAATAGGATAAAACATTCTCATTTAACCAAGTTAGTCCCCTATTAGAAAAGGCACTAGAAGGGCGGTTCGTTCCTCCGGGAATATTTGAAGGAAAGAAGCTATCACCACTGGTATTATAAAAATCCCCTGAAAATAATGTTTTAAATTCTAAATTTTTAGTGATTTTAAATTTCGCATAAACAGATCCAATTCCTGCTGTCTGATAATCTGTTCCTTCATATTCTTTGGCTACAGCAACTACATTAGCCATTTCCCTCATTGCATAAGATCCATCTAATTCATATACAGGCTCATAAGGTAATTTTCGCTGTAAATTACCAACAACCGACCTTGGATGATCTCCTTCAGGTATTTGATCATTAATTGAATAATTGCCTGAAATTGATGTTCCAATAATTAAATATTTAGTTAAATCGTAATCAACCGTAAATCTTCCTGATATACGTTGATAGCCATTGGACATGACAACCCCTTGCTGGTTAAAGTATCCAATGTTTGAAGAATAGATGACTTTTTCAGCACCGCCACTGGCACTAAAACTATAGTTTTGAACTGGTGCTATTCTGAAAATTTCATTTTGCCAATCAGTATCATAACCGGCCTCGTAATCAAGCCTAGATTGTTCTCTTACCTGAACGGGATTATTAGGATTTAATCGGTTATAGTTTGTTATTCCTTTTTGAACATATTCCCATTGTTCCTTTGCATTCATCATCGGCATCTTTTTATATACCCGTTGAAGACCATAGAACATATCAAAATCCAATTCAGTTTTGCCCTTTACTCCCCTTTTTGTAGAAATCAGAATAACCCCATTCGAGGCTCTTGATCCGTATATTGCTGAAGATGAAGCATCCTTCAACACTTCAATACTTGCAATATCATTTGGATTGATTCCAAGAATGTTGTTTGTAGGAATACCATCAACAATATAAAGAGGATCATTGCCCCCACTCGACAAAGAGGATGCACCTCTAATTCTAACAGTTACACCAGATCCTGGAGCGCCACTATTCGAAATAACATGAACACCAGGGCTTTTACCTACTAATGCAGCTGCAGGGGAGGAATATGGTTGATTATGTATTACATTTCCTTCAACTTTAGATATAGCACTAGACAAATCGCTTTTTTTCAAGGTCCCGTATCCCACAACTACCACCTCATCAAGCTTTGTAATATCTGGAACCATATTTATTTCTAAAATAGACTGACCTGTAAAGATTACTCTTTCAGTATTATATCCGAGAAAAGATACCAGAATAACAACATCAGGCTTAGTTATACTTATAGAAAACTTACCTTCAGAGTCGGTTACCGTTCCAAGTGTTGTACCTTCAATTACCACATTCGCTCCGATAATTGGTTCTCCTGTAGTGACATCGGTAACAGTTCCGGTAACTTTTTGCTGTTGGAAAAATTCAGCTAAATTGTTATCTGCCATTCCCGGAATTGTCAGAACAATTACCCTGTCCTTGATCACATAACTCACATCAGTACCGTTAAAAAGCTGTTTTAACGTGGTCTCAATACTCTGATTCTTAACATTAATGGAAACCAAACGGTCGGCATCGACCAACTTTCTGCTGTATAAAAAATAAAATTCACTTTGATTTTCAATGCTTTCAAGCGCCTGTCCCATCGAAACACCTTTTAATTCCAGATTCAGCTTTTTGGTTTGTGAATAGGAATTACTTGCCAATGCGCTTAGAGCAGAACATAATAGCATGATGACTGATAGTTTCATAGTAATTAGTATTTTATAGAATAAAGGATATAATTTCCCCTTTATCAGTTCTGATTTAAGTTTTTCATAAATTTGTAATGTATTAAGTAAGTAATTTACCTGTCGCTAAACAGGTGATGCTTCATCAGGGAGATGTGTCCAGCATTTCCCTGTTTGTTTTCATAGTAGTCTCTTCGTTATTTCTTCATAGGCTGCATAGTATTTAGTTAGTATTAAGCTGTCGTTTCTTAATTATTACTTTCTGTTTCGAGAATGTGCCATCAGCAAGTTTCTTCCTCGAAAGAATTTTATAGTCGATAGGCGTAGCCAGTTTTAACAGATCGAGAATCTGGTAAAGATTTTCGTCAATAAAAGTGGCGGTATAGGTAAAGTCCATGGATTCACTGTCTTCGAATTCGAAATCGACATTATACCACCGGCCTAATTTGTGGGCAATGGTAACAATAGATTCGTCCTTGAAAATGAGTTTCCCTTCTTTCCAGGAAATATATTTTTTGATATCGCCATACTCGCTCGAAACATTCCCTGTGAGCTGATTATAGCGGTGATGCTGTCCAGGTGTCATCATCCCTAAATCATTCTCTTTTATTTCCGGGTCAGCTTTCTCAATTTTTACTTTACCATTTACCAAGGTTGTTTGAATAACCTTTTCGTCGGCATATGCCGAGACATTAAATTCGGTTCCTAAGGCCGCAATTTTCAGTTTTCCGGCGTTAACAACAAATGGCTTTTGAGGATTATGAGCAACCTTAAAGTAGGCTTCGCCTGATAAAACTACGTTCCTTGTTTTACCCCAGAACTTTTGAGGATATTTTAATTTACTGCCATAATTGAGGAATACAATGGTACCATCGGCCAACTGTACTTCGGACCTGGAACCAATGGGGGTTGCAATTTCAATGGAGTCGGGTTTCAAACCTGCATATTCAACTGCTTTGGATGTGTTTCGAAATTGCGTGTAAAACAAAAAACCAAGAACGGGTAAAAATAAAACTGCAGCTATCCTGGTAAGATATGAGATAAAAACCTGCTTCCCCGATTTTCTCTCTCCTTCCCGGAGTTGCTCGTTTATATTTATTTTATGATGAATTTTATCCAGTAAGCTTTCAAAGTTTTTACCGTCTAAAGATTGAAGATCCTGATTCTTTTGCCATGCCTCCTCAGCCCACTTTTCCCAGAAATTATTCGAAAAATCGGTTCTGAAGTGCCGGATAATTTTATCCAACTCTTCATCTGTACAAGTATTATTCAAAAATTTCTTAAATAATTCCTTTTCCATTTAACTCACATTATATTTTATGCCCGAAAGCGGGTTTTCTAACAAAGTTAATTTGGTAGTATGTCGTTTAACTCCCGAAAAAGGACTATATGAAAACCTTTATTTTTTCTAAAAAAATAAAGAAACAAACAGAATATTGATTAACAGGCTATTATCAAGGTTGGATCGCAGGAATTTTAAAGAAGACACCAGGTGATTTTTAACTGTATTGGCAGAAATATTGAGTTTTTCGGCTATTGCATCATGCGACAGCCCTTTTTCGCGGCTCAAATAAAATATTTCGCGCTGCCGGGGCGATAATTGATCCAGCAACGATTTAACCTTAGCAGTTAACTACTCCGTATTCAACCTCATCAATGGTATCAGCAGCTTCGCCAAGCGTTTGTATAGGATTTTAAATGGTTAACATATTTATCCTGGTGCATCCTTTTCCGGAGCATATTGATGGTAATATTATAAGCCATGGTAAAAGATAGGCTTCGAATGAGGAATAAATATCAAGTTTTTCGCGCGCTCCCATATCTTTAAAAAAACTTCCTGAACAATCTCTTCTGCGTCTTCTTTTTGTTTGACAAACTTAATCACAAAGCCATATAACCTTTGACAATACTCCTTGTATATCTCATCAAAAGCAAGGATATTTCCTTGTTTCAGTAGTTTGTCAGTTGTTCTCCATGGTATTTTTATCCATTCATTCTGCTATCTGATAACAAAATTACATTTTTTTAAGAATTATTACCGGATTAATATATATGAAAGGATGTTTTAATAAAGTCTTGCCATCTTTCTTTTTTCCCAGTCTTTGGCGTGCAACAGCTCTGGGCGTTGCAATATTTCACGTCATTTATCCATTAATTTCGGATTATGATCAAGCCTGCTGTTGGCCCAGGACTCTTTATATTTGCAAACTCCAAGAACGCTGTCCGGCACCATGCAGTATGTAATTGCCCTTAGGTTCGAGCTTCCTGCCAAAATCGTCGCAAACATTGAACATTTTTATCTCCTTAGCTTCTGAAAAACCGAAAAAGAGAGAACGCATTTTTTAACCATTCTTTTTGTTTTAGATTTTTAACAAGCAATAAAGTTGGCAATGCTAACAGTTAACCGCTGCGGCCTTGTCCCATATTGATAAGTCAAAGGTAATTCCCAGCCCGGGCCCGGAGGGGACAGCAATTTTACCCTCCTTGATTTCGTAATGGGGCGTATACCAGCTTTTATGCCTGGGGTAATTAATATGCCATTCCTGGAAGCCTCCCGAATTTTGTACTACAGCCATCAAATGGAGCATTGGCGCTGCAAGTGGATTGGTCTTTGGGCTATGCGGCGAAAATTTTATCCCAGCTTTGGCAGCCATGGCAGCAACTTGTAAGCACCGTATAAAACCTCCGTTATAGTACAAATCGGGCTGAAGAACATCCAACACTTTATTTTTGGCCAGCCATCCGAACCGGTAAAGGCTGGTGTCCTGCTCGCCACCGGCAATTTTCATGGTTTTAATTGCCTTGGTAATCAGCATGGTATTCTCATATTCGTCGAAAGGTACCGGTTCTTCGAAAATATCGACCTTTTGATCTTCGAGATATCGCGCCATGCGTAAGCCATTTTCGGTGTCGTACGATCCGTTGGCATCCACATAAAAAGTGATGGAGTCGCCCAACGCTTTTCGCATTGTTGGAACAATGGTATCACTGCGACCAGGCATTGCATCGGTGTTTTTACTCATTCGCCCGCCAACTTTAAACTTAACCGCTTTGGCGCCTGTTTCGGAAAGGCGTTTTGCAAAATGGTCGGCTTCCTGTTGTGGGGTTGTTTCGCGGGTGGTACTCGAAATATAAATATCAATGTACTCACGCACTTTTTTTCCTAAAAAATAATGCACCGGTTTCTGAATAACTTTGCCCAACAGATCGAAAATGGCAACTTCCAGATGACCTACGCAATTCCAGAATGGCAGCCCTGTATATTTATAATTTGAATTAACTACATAAACATACTCCAGCAGACTTTCAATATCGCGGGCATCCTTACCGATAAAATGCGGTACGATTGCTTTCCGGAGCAACGAAACAAGTTCGGGCATCCTTGGTTACAAAGTGTAAATCCTTTTAATCCTTCAGCAGAAGTCACGCTGAGGATGTATTCATTATCGAACAAAAGCAGGTCGATAGATTTAATCACAACAGGGTGCGGCACAAGGGAGTGTAATTTGAGAATGGAAGTATCTGTATCCATCAGCGAAAAACCTTTTTGTGCAAATATTGGCGGAACAAGCGCCAGACCTCCGGCTGTGGCCATGAATCTGAAAAAGTCTCTTCGGTTTGTCATAGCTAATTCTTTCAAAAATTGGATTATACCATCTTTACCAATAAGCTTTTATCTGCTTTCCCCTCCATAAAAGCCTGAAACCCGGATACGGTAATGTAGGCTGATGTTAAAGCACCTGCATACAAGCTTTTATTGGTGCTCCCAATAAAATTGGGATTAAATTGATTGGCAATCAGGGTGTCGGAATGCAGAAATAATTTCCCTTTATGACAGTATAGATCAAGTTTTGAACGATCGGGTTTTTCGTAAATTTTCCCGTAGAATTCAAAACCCTGTTTGTTTTTTTCCCTCCATGCAGCAGTGTTTATAAGCCATTTTCCACCTTCGGTTTTATCAGGGTTCAGCGTATGGATGCGGGTGATGGTGCGGGTGAGCATCTGAAGAAATAAGGATGAGAATTCGGAAGAAGTTAGTTGAGTTCCTGGCTTTGAGAACCTTTGCCTGATCAGTTCAGTGTCCTGATATGCTTGTATTTCACAGGGTGAATGTCCTTTCTCAACAAACTTTTCGTTTAGCATGTTTAATTGTTTGGTTGCCGACCTGAAAACCAACCACCCGAGTACGAAAGATAATTTTTCGGTATACCATTTCAAAGTATCGGCAGATGGGGTTTCCCTGAGCTTCTGCATTAGGTCAAACACCTGTTCGTTGCCTGTATAGGAACCTGCCAGTCGGGCTATATTCCCGGTAAGCGGACTTTTTATGTCACCTTTTAAAGATTCCTTGAATAGGGGTTTAATCCCTTCCGATTTCTCAATCAGCCTGATAAAGTCTTCAAAAAATATAAAAGGCAGTAACCCCTTAAGGTTTAGCTCTGTTTTTACCTGTGTTTGCTGTTTTGCAATAAGATCAGCAGATACGAGTATTGCAGCACTGCCCATTGATATATTCTTTACAAAATTTCTTCTTTCCATGTTTTAATTTCTGAATTGGTGTTCCATATTAAGCACTTCGTAAAGTTCAGCCTTAGAAATTTTTTCGTTGAAAAAATCATCGGCAAACGAAAGCATGGTGTAGGCATTTGCCACCATTTTGGAATATTGACTTTGATTGGCCGCTGCCGCAACAGCAACATCCGGTTTTATGGAAATGTCGGGCTTGCCGCTTTTTATTGATTGAACTAACCGGAGAAGTGAATCGTTACCATTGAAATATCTGAAATTGGTAATATATTTTTGGGTTTTACCTGCATCGGGATTTGTAAAACCGTTGATGTACATATCGAGGTCTTCGGAAAACTTTTGTTTGCTGCCCATAAACTGGTCGAACCATTTGTCCAGGTCTTTCTCATTTTTTGTAAATTCCTGGCTGTCGAGCAATTCTCCCAGCATAAAGTGGGAAAAGGAGTTTTCGAGGTTAGCAACATCAAGTAACGAAGCGGCAGGGTGCGATGCCATTTCGTGTTCAAGGGTAGCTCTGCTTATGGGTTGTAATTGATTGGGCGAATAGTTTCCCGACTTAAAAACTTCGCGGAATGCGATGGTATCAAAATAGGCCGAAAGCTCCTGGCCATTGAATTCTGAATTACCCTCGGCCACTAATATTGCTTCCAGTGGTTTTTGGATCAGGTCGGCAGCACGGTGTGTAATCCAGCCAATTGCCGCTGCAATTTTCTGAAATGTTTCTTTATCCCTTATTCCATCCTTCCATTTCTTCCTGCATTCTTCCAGCAAAGGAAGCGCCCATAGATGGTTGCCGTTTGAGCCACTTGTAATCCAACCGCAATCGTATTCTCTTTTAATACTTTCCTTAAACGCTTCCGAAAAACGTTCCGAATAGCCAATCAAAGTGGCTGCATCGTCATATACAGCTATGTGGGTAATATGTTCCGACATAATTTTTTTTACTTTTATTTATTGAACCTTATAACAGAAACACTGCGTGCGTAAACTTTTACTTTTACAGATTTTCCACCACCCTGCAAGGGGATTTCTTCCACATTGGCCATTTTGCTGAATGTTCCTTTGGTACGGTCGCTGAGAAGAAACATTGTAAAGCTATCAGCTACTTTAGGAAGTTAAGGTAGATCAATTCCCTGTCGTTATCGAAGGAACGATTTACAACATGTACATAATAGTGTTCTTTGTCGGCTGTTACAACAATGTCCTGTTCGGCAACTTTTGTTGCAGGTTTAACACCGCTCAAAATCAAGGGCTGGTTATAAAAAAATTCATTTTCAGATTTTACCTCCATAAGCTTATTGCCGCAATTGCGGGCATACAGTCCGGTGACCATAGCTGTGGGGAACATGGTGGGCCGGTTTTTTCGGTGGTATCGACTCGGATGCCCGTAATGCCCCAGCCTGTGCCAACCAGCATTGATTGGTTAGCCAAATGAATTTTATCAGCTCGCCTAAGGATTGCATTCAGATAGCTGCCTGCACCAATGCCATAGGCCAGGAATTCGTTTTCGGGCCTGGCTTTTTTAGCTTTCCCCTGGAACCAGCAATTGGTGTTCCACTCGGTCATGGCAACTGGCGTTTTTACATTGTCGAGCACCCAGTCGTTTATTACCGATAAGCCGGTAAGGGTATCAATCTGCGGGGTAGTTGCCAGTCCCTGCCAAACTTCTTTGGGCGAATACTCATTTTCGTCCAGTATTTTATCTTCTTTTTTTATTTCGGATACTCCCCAGGGTGAATAGCTGTGAAAAGTATTAAAGGCAATAAGGTTGCCACAGCGTTTCATCACTTCAATTCCCAGCCCTTCAGCCCCATCAATAATAAGCTCTATGGAAGGGTCGGCTTTTTTCATGGCACACGCATACGTTTCCACGCATTGTGTGTAATGGTTCAGCAACTCAGGAGTACGTTCGTTTTTTCTGAACCCGTCGAATAACCAGCATTCGTTGCCGATCTGAAAGTATTTCACATTAAAGGGTTCTTTATGCCCGTTGAGTGCCCTTAACTCTGCCCATTTTCCATTTTTGTCATTGCAGTAATGAACCAAATCGGCCCCAAGTTCCTGGGCGGCTTGCCCCACAGGCAGCTTTTTGTAGAAAGCATCGCCCAGGTTAGTTACTAAATGTGGTTCGATATTCAGTTTTTGCAAAGGTCCATATATTCGTGAAGCCCCATGCGTCCATCGGAAATGAGCGCATTGCGGTCGTCTGGGTTTTTATAGAGCCGGTTAGCGGGTCGGGTTTGGTGTTTGCCAGGCATTTTGTCGATAAGGTAATACCACGGATAATAGTCGATGGCAGTTCCGCCGGGAAATCGGAGTACCGGGATATTCATCCACTTCATGTAATCCATTACCTCAGGGAAAACCTGTTTGGTTGTAAGACTTATGGCTGCATCGCTGCCTATCTCGCCGTTCCAGTTAGCTTTTTCGAAAAAGCACCAAAAAGGCGATGATCTATGCTGCTCAACTGTTTACCGGTAATGGTATATACGGGGAGGTTTTTTGGGCATTTGTCTGCAGCAAAAATAAAGCAGCAAATATGAAAGCAATAAGAAAACGCATCATGCAGGAATGTTTAAAAATCGGTAATGGCATAAAAAGCTTTTTTGGGTTTGTAATTTGCATCGAACAGCAATGGGTAATCGGTGCGACCTTTCACAACAAAATTGCTGAGCCATGTTTTATTGTCGGCTACACCCCAGAAAGTTACCCCAGTGATTTTATCTTTTTTCTCGCGCAGCACCTCAAACACTTCTTTGTATTTAGCGGCTAACCGGGTGTCGAGTTCATCGGTAAAAGGTTTCACTTCTTTAGGCAGCAAAGAACGGTCGATATTGTGGTAGTATGGGTAAACGGATATGTCGAGTTCCGTGATCTGAACTTCAACGCCGAGGGAAGCAAACATGTCGATGGCTTCACTCAGGTTTTTACGGTTTACATCTTCGAGTGTCCAATGTCCCTGCATCCCAATACCATGAATGGGTACTCCTTTGGCAAGCAGTTCTTTCACCATTTTGTAAACTTTATCGCGCTTAACGGGGTTAATCAGGTCATAATCGTTATAAAAAAGTTTGGCAGTAGAGTCGGCTTCATGTGCATAACGGAAAGCCATTTCAATATAATCGGCTCCGCATATTTTAAACCAGGTAATATTGTCGCGGTAATATTTGTCCTTAAAATCAGAGATGGCCTCATTTACAACATCCCAGGCATAAATATCGCCTTTGTAATGTTTCATTACGTTGTGGATGTAAGCCCGCATGCGCTGCAGAATCTTTTCTTTGGTAAGCAGGTTACCTGCATCGTCCTGGTAAAACCAGTCTTTTGTTTGCCAATACCACACGAGGGTATGGCCGCGCACCAGCATGTTGTTTTTCTTTGCAAAAGCTACAAGCTTGTCGCCTGCCTCAAAAGTATAAACCCCATCCTGGCCGAGGGTTCTTTCGGGCTTCATATCGTTTTCGGCTGTAATGCCTGCAAAATGGCTTTTAAGAATGGCAGTGTCCAACCCTGCAAGGTGGGTTTTGCCAATGGCTGCCGCAATAGGAAAGTAGTTTTTGTATTTTTCCTTTAGCGATACTGTTTGGGCGAAATTGCCGGACATTATTGCCAGGGCACAAATCAGCAGTATATTTTTTTTTATCATAGTTATATATTTGAATGTTATCACATTTATTAAATCAACTGCCACCTATTCAGCCTCAATATAAAACACCAGGTCGCGAAAAGTGCAAACATCAGGATAGCCATCTGTTCCTGGAGAGATTTTCAATCGTGCGTTAAAATCGGAAGGGAAATGAGCAGATTCATAAGCCTTCCTGTTCGCTTCCTCGGTAAAGTTTTTTAAAGGATTGGCGGGAACAGGGGGAAATTGTCCGTTTCCATCGCGCCTGATACCATGTCCGCCATCGTATTTACCATAGTATTGATTGGCAAGTGTAAAGCCGCATTCGTCGCACTTTTCATCAATCATAATGAGGAAGGCGTATTTTTTGGCGGGTTCAAGCTTAATAGATATCGAATCAGGGATCGAAAACATTATAAACCGACCTTTTAATTTGGTATCGTCAGGCGAAACATCCACTTCTTCGGAAATAAAACCAAAATCTTTTTTTGAAGGGAACTTTCCTCCCCTAACCACGGCGATTGTTTTGAATGATTCACCATCCAAAAATCATCTCTCTCAGTGGGTATTGTATCGCCAGCCCTGTTATGAGGGAATCCATGATAAGCTTCGGTTCCTTGGCCTGAATAATTCGTTTTCAGAAGCGGCTCACCAGATACTTCGAAAAGTTGAACCGATATATTTTTGCCATAGGTGCCTTTGCGAACCACATTATTTCCAAAGCCGGTCATTACCGTTATTGATTTAAGCAGCATTGACTTATGGCTTTTTATTTGAAAGGTTTGACCCAGGTCTCTGTCTCTTTTTATGTAAGGTATTTCTTTGCCCGTAGTGTCAAAGTAACCCCAATCTTCGCTCCTGTAAACCGATTTGCCCGACCACTTATATATGTCGGTGTTGTCGAAAGCAATGGAAGTATTGCCTCCCGTATCGTGTTCTTCCCAGGCAGCAACAATATTTTCCGTTGGCTTTCCCTGATAAACGGAGACAAGCTGCAACGGTTCTGCTGTTTTTTTACAGCAACAAATAAAAAACGAGTGGTAGTAAGTATTTTATCATTTAGTTCACAGTAATTCAAAAGGTACCCCATTATTGTTTTACCAACAACAGGGTACCTTCATAATAATTAATAACCAGGGTTGTTTTCCTCAATCAAAGGGTTTGCTGAACTTCAGAAGCCGGAATGGGGAAATAAAAGCAGCGTTCATTATAAACTTTGGGCAACTCCCGGTAAGTGCCGTACAGTCCGCCTTTATCTGCTTCGAGCATCTCTTTGTACAGGCCTGTCCGCTTGAGATCAAGATAGCGTAAGCCTTCGCCAACCAGCTCCCAACCCCTTTCTTCAAATACTTTGCGCCTGAATTCTTCCTTAGAAGTTACGTTTAGATTTTTTAGGAAATGTACGCTGAACACCATTCGCTTTGCGGGCACGTTCGCGTAGTTTATTTAAAGCAGCCAGGGGCGACAATCCTTGATATTCAGTCACTGGCCCGGCTATTTCGTTCTGGGCTTCGGCAAATATCAGGTAGATTTCGGCAAAGCGCATAAGTATAACATTATTCCCGTGTCCGTTTTGGGAAACCCCGTTAGGATCGCAATATTTCGACAAAAAAGCATAATTGGAATGTTTGTCGTTGGCCTGCCAGCCAATTTTAGGAAAACAGGTTACCTTAGCCCCACTTTTATTAGTGTATTCGCTGATTAAAGAAGTTTGGTAACGGTAGTCTTCCTCTCCGGGAATTTCGGTAATGCTTGTGCTGCCATCTCCATTGTTTGTAATATTGAACCCGTTTTCGCAGGTGGCCATACGCCATTCTTTTACAAATTTTTTCCGTAATCGCATTGTTCCCCAGGTGTTCACAGCGAGCGTGCTGTTACGAGGTGCCATAAAGCAAGGCATGGCAGTACCCTGTTCATCGACCTGGATAAAATCGAGTTCAATAATAGACTCGCTGCTGTTTTCGTGCTTTAAATCGAAAAGGTGGGCAAAATTATCGAGCAATTGATAGGTATTGCTGTTTATAACCGATAAAGACTTATCCCTGGCTTTGGTATAATATTCCGTTCCAAGGTTTAAGGGATTTCCGGCCATGGTAAGGTAAACACGGGACAATAATGCATCGCAGGTTTGGTTAATTGCATACTGTTTGCCATTGATCAGGTTATCGGCATACTTTGAAGGCAACAAAGTCTGAGCTTCTTCCAGGTCTGCTACTATCTGGTCATATACTTCTCTTTCAGAAGCCCTGGGTTTGGCTGCTTCGGCTTCGCTTTTCACCTCTTTAACATGTAAGGGTACTCCACTATAAAGTTGCACCAGTACAAAATAGGTTTTAGCCCTGATAAAAAGTGCCTGGCCTTTGACCCATTTCTTTTCGGTTTCAGTAAGGGTCATTTTATCAAGGTTTCCCAAAAGCATATTGCATTGCGATATAGCTTTATAAGCAGGGAACCATGGGCCGGTATGGGCCGAAGTAGATGTAATGCC
The DNA here is from genome assembly GCA_012031335.1 of Bacteroidales bacterium. Next base: position 12,809 of record JAAUTT010000036.1, read on the forward strand.
CGAATAAACTACTTCGAACCATTCGCCGCCGTCGGTTGTACTGCCGCCTACATCGCTAAGGCCCAAATCGTCGAGAATGTAGCTCTGCATGTAAAACTGGTAATTTTTAAGCGTGCGGTAGGTGCCGATTTAAAAAAGCC
>JAAUTT010000037.1 GCA_012031335.1 Bacteroidales bacterium
TCAGCATACATTTGTTGATGCAGCCACCAACAAGGGATACGATGTTCTGGTAATGGATGGTCAGCTTGATATGCATTTTATAAATCAGGCCGAAACCAAATTCAAAGAATCGCGGTTTAGTCGTGTTGATGCCGATATTGTTGAGAAACTTATTTTAAAAGACGATGTTACTGAAGTGAAACTCACCGCAGAACAGCAGGAAGAACTTCGCCCTGTTATTCAGAGTCAGCTTAAGAAAGACGACCATTTTTATGTAGTTTTCGAAAATCTTTCGGAAACAGCACAACCAATGATGATTACCCAGTCGGAGTTCATGCGCCGTATGAAGGATATGTCGGCCATGGGTGGTGGTAATATGGGCTTTTATGGCGAATTGCCCGATAGTTATAACCTGGTAGTAAATGCAAACCATCCGCTGGTGAAGAAAGTAATTGAGGGCAAAGAGGCAGCCGTTACCGAAAACATCAAACCTCTGAAAACGCAGATCGAATTGCTCGAAAAGGAACTGGAAGCAGTTGAAAAAACTGTTAAGGATAAGAAAGATGATGAAATTGACCAGGCTACCAAAGATAAACGGAGCGATTTGGAGAAGAAAATTGAAGATACCCGTAAGCAAAAAGAAGAAATTCTTTTGAATTACGGAAAAGGTAACGATTTGGTGAAACAGATGATTGACCTGGCATTGCTTTCGAACAATATGCTGAAAGGCGAGGACCTGACCAAATTTATAAGAAGAAGCGTGGATATGATAAAATAGTAATTAGTACCGGATATTATTAATAGATAAAAGGCTGGAAGGGATTCCGGCCTTTTGTCTTTTAATAGAATTTTGTACCTAACGATGACCTGCGTTTTAATTTTAAATTTTTATCCGAAGTCCAAACTTTCAATGTTAATTCCCTGGTTAAACATTTAATTTCTTTGAACCTCGTGTTTAGTGCGTTAGAGATATTGGTCTGCCTCCGGGTTAATCCCGCAGAAGGCGGCCAGAAAGCCAATTCAGATATATTTAGCATAATTTGGGTTAATTTAAATTTATTCATCCAAATTTCCTGGTTAATAATATAAAATTCAAGATTTTATTTACTTTTAAATCCTTATCTTTAAAATAAGTAAAACTGTTATTTACTATTAATTAAGCAGATGGATTATGCGAGGTGGGAGGTTTAGCCTGGATTGATATAATATAATTCTTTCCTGAAACCATATTGTGTTGAGAAACTATGCTTATAATTTCCAAATCCATGTTCTTTAGCGAACTAAATTAAATATATTATCGGATGATTAATCCAACTTTAACCTTTGAAACCAAATGCTATGAAAACGATTGGCAGTTTTTGCTCAAAGCCGGACGTTTAAGAAAAATGATTGAATGGTGCGACTATAAATTCGATAACAGAGTATTGTATATCAATAATGTAAACGATTTGGATCTGGTAAAGAAATATGCCGACAAATGTGTTAGTCGTAATATAATCGATTCATATATTGTAGTTAATGATTATGCCAATGAAGCATTAAAAGCTTATAATATTGATCCCAAATCATTTAACGGAGGTTATTACTATTCTATTCAGGAGCTTACAGGGATACTATTGTGCAAAACTGACTATTTGCTCCATTTCTCGGGCGATTCGCTGATGAAAGTTCGAAAACCCTGGATTGCTGAAGGGATAAAAAGTTTGGAAATTAATGATAGGTTTTTTGTTGCTAATCCGGGTTGGAATTACAGGACTTTAAACGAAGGAGGATTGATCGCAGGAGAGGATGATCAGTTCTGGCATCAAAAGATCGGATTTTCTGATCAATGCTATTTGATCAAAGTGAATAGATATAAGGCAGATATTTACAATGACACTCATGTTGACAATACCATCTTTCCTGCTTATGGTGGAGAAATGTTCGAGAAAAGGGTCAATGCGTATATGATGAATAATAATTTACTACGCCTTACAAGCAAACATGCAGCATACCGGCACCGCAACTATCCAAAATATGCATTTAAACGTTGGGTTTGGATCAATTTGGGTATTAAAATAGAATAACATGGTTAATAAACTGGCGTATTTTCTTTTGATTTCTATATCGAAAATTTTAAGCATTTTCCCTTTTTTTGTGGCCCATGGCATCGCTGATCTGCTAAGTTTTTTGGCATACCATTTAATTCGTTACAGAAGAAAAGTGGTACGTATTAATTTGGAAAGGTCGTTTCCGGAAAGTCGTCAAAAGAAAATAATTTCTATTGAGAAAAGATTTTACAGGTTTTTTGCCGATTATTTTATGGAAACGTTAATGTCGCGCTTTATTAGCGAAAGGCGCTTAAGCAGACATTTCACCTATAGAAATACTGATCTTATTAATTCTTATCTGGAGAAAAAAAGGAGTGTTATCCTGGTGACTGCCCACCTTGGAAATTTTGAGATGTCGATGCAAATGCCCCGATTTATAAAGCATAAAATAATGGCGGTGTATAAACCCCAATCCAATAAAGCATTTAATAAGTTTTTTGTGGATTTACGGGAAAGATTTGGTATCCAGGCTGTACCCATGAATAGCATTGGAAAAAAATTTACCAGGATGTTTCCGACAATATTCCATCTGTAACCTATTTATTAAGTGATCAGAGGCCCGACAGGGAAAATGTAAGGTACTGGACCATATTTATGAATCAGGAAACACCCATCCTGCTTGGACCTGAAAGGTTAAGCATAAAATATAATCAGGTAGTGTTTTTTCTGGATATAAAGAGACTTAAGCGCGGATTTTACGAAGGTTCATTTCATTTAATAGAGGACCAGCCTGAAAATACCAAAGAATATGAAATTACAGAAAAGTTAACCCGACATGTTGAGCAACTCATTCAAGCAGATCCCGCAATATGGTTCTGGACTCATCGTAGATGGAAACACAGACGTTTTCTGGATTTTATTCAAATGGTCAATAAAACACCTCTTTCTCCCGGTGTGGCCTTTAACCGGGATTTAATGGCTTACTAATTCTATACAGTAAGGAAATCCTGTTTTTAACCACTGGTCTTATTACCTATTGTTTTTATTATTAAAACAAGGTCTGCACTTCTTTTTCAAAAATTCAATGGCCTCACTGGTAGGAGTTTTATCAGCAGCCATAATTAAATCGAGTATTTTGGCTGAAAGATTTACTCCCGGGCTGTCGGGCTTCACTTGGTCGCCTGCGGTATTGATAAGCTGAATGGTCATGCCGCGGGCATTCTTTACCTTTTCCCAGCCTTCGGGCGATATGTATAATTGTTGTGATAGATTGTGTTCAAATTCAGCTCTAATGGAACTTAAAAGTTCAGTTTGGAACTGTCGTGAAGTAAGATTTGGCGAATTAACTCTCATTACCAGCGATTCGGGTGAAATCCGCTCCAAAAACAGAATAACCCTTTCATAAGCCTGAAGACGCAGCGGAGTAATAATTTTACGGTTTTCGGTCATAAGGTCTACTCTCCGCATCTTTTCGGCGTTGGCAAAATATTTATGGATAATCACCCATACAGTTAAAAATACGATAAAGGCAGGAAGTACATATTTTAAAATCTCAAGAATATCCATGGCTCAGGTCAAATAAATTCCTCCGAAAATATGAATTTATTACGAGAATACCATCATCACCTGTGTTAGATAAATTGAATTATGGAAGCTTGATAAAAGGTGTTTATCCGGGCGGATAAAAGGAATTAATCAACGTTGATAAAGGATGTTTATCCGGGCGGATAAAGTGCGTTTATCAATATTGATAATGCGTATTTATTTAAACGATTCTCCTTTCTTTCGGCGCAGGCAATTGTTAACGCGGCCAACATATCCCTGAATGAGATGTCAACACACCATTGGATTAGTGTCAACACTCCTTTGGACGAGTATCCAATGGTGTATTGGATGAAAGGCCTGATGCAGGCGTTTGGAATTATTTACTATATAAATCGCTTTGCCCGGAAGTTTTTTTAAAGTATTTTTTAACCGTTTAAATGAAAGAATAAAATATATATGGAACACTTATCTAAAAGAATTAAAAGCCTGAGTGAGTCGCAAACCATTGCCATGAACCAGAAAAGCCGCGATCTTCAGGCACAGGGGATCGATATCATAAATCTTACCGTTGGAGAACCTGATTTTTTTACCCCTCCTCACGTTAAAGAAGCCGGTAAAAAAAGCCATTGACGAAAAACTATTCGTTCTATTCACCCATCGACGGCTATATGGATCTCCGCAAAGCGGTTGCCAATAAACTGAAGGTTGAAAATAACCTCGATTATAAACCCGAGCAGATAAGTGTTTCGAACGGAGCCAAACATTCTCTGGCCAACAGCATCATGTGCCTGATCGACGAGGGCGATGAAGTAATAATCCCTGCTCCTTACTGGGTGAGTTATGCTGAATTGGTAAAGCTGGCCGGCGGAACCAATGTGGTATTGAAAACCACACTGGAAACCAATTATAAAATCACTGCCGATCAGCTTGAAAAAGCCATCACTCCGCGTACCAAAGCACTGTTACTCTGCTCACCCAATAATCCTACCGGTAGTGTATACAGTAAGGCAGAGCTGAAAGCCCTGGCCGATGTGATTGCAAAATATCCCAGGATTTATGTGATAAGCGACGAAATTTACGAACACATTAATTTTATAGGTGGTCACGAAACCATCGCTCAATTCCCCGAAATCCACGACAGAGTAGTGCTTATCAACGGGGTATCCAAAGGGTATGCTATGACAGGATATCGTATTGGCTACCTGGCTGCACCACTTTGGTTAACCAAGGCCTGTGGCAAATTGCAGGGGCAGTTTACCTCAGGTTCATCGTCCATTGCGCAACGTGCGGCATTGGAAGCTTTAACCTCCGATAATACATACACCAAAGAAATGGTTGTTGCTTTTAAACGTCGTCGCGACCTGGTATTGCGATTGATGAAAGACATTCCCGGACTGAAGTGTAATGTTCCCGATGGCGCATTTTATGTATTTCCTGATGTTAGCTACTATTTTGGTAAAACCGATGGTAAGGTTACCATTAAAAACGATATGGATTTCAGCCTATACCTGCTCGATAAGGCAAATGCGGCTACCGTTCCCGGCGAAGGTTTTGGCGAACCTAACTGCATCCGTATATCCTATGCCAACTCCGACGAAAAGCTTGAAAAGGCGATGATAAGGATTAAAGATGCTCTGGCGTTACTTAAATAACGGGAAAAGTAGTTAGTAGATAGTATTTAGAAAATAGAAACAATCATCATTTTTTTCTTTTTCTAAATACTAACTTCTGGTTACTAACTACTTATATTTACTCATACCTTAGCGCATCCACCGGGTTCATGGTTGCCGTTTTGTACGATTGCCAGCTTACGGTTATAAACGCAATCAATAATGCCATTCCACAAGCTGTTATAAAATGAACGGATCCAGTTGGGTATGATAGGCAAATTGGTTTAACCATTGCTGCATGATATACCACGATAATGGCACAGCAATAAACCCCGATAAAATTATCCACGCAGAAAACTCACCCGATAGCAGTTTTATAATATTGGAACTGCTTGCTCCCAAAACTTTACGTACACCAATCTCCTTGGTTCTTTGCTCTGCCAGGTAAGAGGCAAGTCCGAGCAAACCAATAGAGGCAATAAATATTGCCAGTATGGCCAGATACATAAAGAGATTGGCCAGCCTGGATTCGGATTTGTAAAGCTGGTCGAAAGATTCATCCAGAAATCTATACTCGAAAATATAATTACTGCTCATTTCGTTCCATATTTTTTCCATATGAGCAACAGCCGCGACCGGCGAGCCTGCAATACGAATATTTGCCACACTGCTGAACTGATCTTTCCATGCCATTACCAAAGGTGCAACAGGACTGTGAAGGGAATTATAGTAAGCATTTTTCATTACTCCAAGCACTTCAAACTGGCGTCCCTCCGAACCCACCAACGCTCCCACGGGCGACTGAAGGCCAAAATATTTTACTGCCTCTTCGTTCAAAATTACCTTACCCTCGTCGGTTGGGTTGTTTCGGTCGAAATTGCGGCCTTGTAAAATTTTGAGCCCCATGGTATGCATAAATTCAGGTTCTGTTCCCAGAAAGGTGAACTGCCTGTCTTCTTCTCCGATTTTTACCGATTCCTGCCAGCTGATATTGCCAAATGTTTGAGTTGAAAAAGCCACCGATTGAATGGCAGGGTTGGATTAGCAGCTTTTCGCGAAAAGTTTCCTTGTTTTTGCCAGTTCTCCATTTATCTTCAAGGTTATGATATGCTCTTTATCGAAGCCCAGTTTTTTATCACGGAAGTAATTCAGTTGTTTTTTAACAGTTAGGGTTGCAACAATAAGAAAAATAGAAATGGTAAACTGAAAGGTGATCAGAATTCTTCGGAAAACAAGCGATCCTTTACCACTTGTTTTTTCTTTTTTGAGCGTAGAAATCGGGCTAAACCGGTTGAGGTAAATGGCCGGATATGAGCCTGCAATAATCCCGATTAACACCGGAAATGGTAAAGCCAGCATTAACATCCAGAAGGAAGATCCGGTACCAGGGCTTACATCTTTGGCAATCAGGTTACCAAAGATAGGCCGCAGCAATTCCATCAGTACCAGGGCTAATTCTGTTGAGATGAAAGTGATCAGTATTGCCTCTCCCAAAAACTGGTAAACCAAACTGGCTTTTCCGGCTCCCAGCACTTTCCTCACTCCAATTTCCTTCGATCTGCCCGATGCCCTTGCTGTGGTAAGATTGATAAAGTTAACACAGGCTATAATCACAATGAATATTCCTATGGATAGAAATAAAGTAAGCATGGTTCGGTCACCTCCCGGGTTGGCAATATTGTATTTTACATGGGTAAAATATATCTCTTTCAGGGGACGCAGCATAAAAAACGGTTTGCTGTCCTTCCAATTCGCTTTTCCTGTGTAGAAGTTTATTATTTTTTGTTCGAGTTGCCGTGGATTAACATTGGGCTTGAGCCGGAAAAATGTGTGATAATTCCACTGACCGTAATTATTCAGAAATTCTGGGTTGTTGTAAATGTCTTTTAAAGTAGGGAAGGAGGCAATGGCATTGGTCTTTAAATGAAACGAAGGCACATCGCGGATTATTCCCGTTACAGTGAAATTGAATTTGTTATCAATTCTTAAAACTTTCCCCATAGGGTCTTCTGTGTCAAAAAGTTTACCTGCCTCCGACTTTGTAAGAACCACCGAAAAAGGAACCGATAGCGCAGTTTTGGGATTTCCCTGTATAAAATCAAACGTGAAAATGTTGGTGATCGACGAATCGGCATAAAGCATATGCTCCAGTTTGATCAACTTATCGTCTTTGCGGATGGTTACCGAATTACCTTCAAATGCTGAAATACGGGTAAAGTATTCGATCTCCGGAAAGCTGGATGCCAACTCCGGCCCGTAGGCAGTTCCCAATATAGCCCATTCTTCGGTTTCGAGCCGGTAAATGTGGTTGTAATATTTATTGAACTTATCAGTTTGATATTCACCGGTTACATATAGCAAAATAAGTCCGAATATTGCAATACTGGTGGTTAAACCCAAAATTATGATGAGCGAATAACCCTTTTGCCGGGCTATATTTCTGAAAGCGGTTATAAGATAATTTTTTAACATAAGGTTTTGTTTTATGATAAGGCTGTATAAAAAATCAAAGGAATAAAACCGAAAACGAAGGCACAAAAGCAAAAATGTTAAGTTTCGTTTATGCTTTTCGACTTTCTGTTTTTGTGTCTGCTTGTTCGGCAAACATGTTTAGCTTTTTTTCACACAGCCTCATGGAATTATAATTAAGTTTAATATTCACAATACGAAGTACATTTATTCATATCTCAAAGCCTCCACCGGGTTACGGTTGGCTGCACGATAGGCTTGCCAGCTTACCGAGAGCAATGCAATCATCAGGGATAGCAAACCTGCTGCAACGAATATCCACCAGCTCAGGCCGGTTTTGTAGGCAAAGTTCTCGAGCCACCGATGCATCACATACCAGGCTACAGGGGTGGCAAGGATAAAGGCAATGGCTGTCCATGTCAGGATTTCCTTCCATAGCAAATAAATCATCTGAACCAAAGTGCCTCCGTTTACCTTTCTGATCCCGATCTCTTTGGTCCTGAGCAGACTAATAAAGTTCGACAGCCCAAAAAGCCCCATAGCGGCAATAATAATGGCAACTAATGTAAAGCTCAGTATTATTGTTGATAACCGGGACTCAGCCTGATATTGCTTTTCTATCTTATCTTTAAAGTGTGGCTCTCAAAGTTTACCCCGCTGTTGATCTTTTCCCATATGGTTTTTATTTTTGGAAGAACATTGCGGTAATCGGATTTTGTTTTGATAGCCATTTCGAAAAACGTTTGATTGTTCAGTACCAGGTAAGCCGGAGTTATTTTGCTGTGCAGATCGTGTAAATGGAAGTCTTTTACCACCCCTATCACTGTGCCGAATGGTAATTTAGTGCCAAGAGGTTCTTTCATACCAAGCTCCTCAATGGCCGATTCATTGATGATAAACGCCATCGCGGGATGAATTGTCTTTCGAAAAGTTCTGGCCTTCCCTGAGTGTGAGGCCCAGAGTTTCAATAAATCCATAATCCACAAGCACAGCTTCTAAATAAGCAGTTTTTGAAGGATCGTCTACCCTTGGCACCCCCATTGTAAATTTAGATGTTGAAGGAGGTATTAGAAATGCAGCGGTGACAGTTTGAATCTCAGGTAATTTCTCAAGTTCCTGTTTAAATGCATTGTAATTTATCTGAGCGCCAAAATCGTTCAGAGGTATTGTAATAACATTTTCGGTTTTTACACCAGGATTGTAGTTTACAACAAATTTTAACTGCTTTAAATAATGGCCGAGCAAATGGTTAGCGCTATAAATATTGTTACCTGAGTAATTACTAGCGATTTAAGAAATATCGACTTAACACCCGAACGTACCCTGGTGCCCCTTAAAATAACGATTGGGTTAAATTTATTTAGGTAAAAGGCTATATAAATACCTGATGTAATGCCTACCAGCAATGTAATGGACAGTACGCCGGCAATAAAAAACATATTCTGGCCATAATGTACAACAAGATTTTTATCGAGCAGTGAATTAAGGACTGGCAATATCAGTTCGGTGAATCCTATGGCTAAAGGCAATGCAATAATAGCCATGGTTACCGATTCGAGCATCACCTGCTGTAAAAGGCTACTAAAATCGGCTCCGCTGGCTTTTCGGATGCCTATCTCACGGGCTCTTTTTTCCGATTGCGCCAATGACAAAATTAAATAGTTGAAACAGGCAATGATCAGGATGAGAAGCGCCGTTACTGAAAAAATATAAATATTGTTGAGTTTTCCGTGTGCCCAGTTGTCGTATGGAATATGCGCCGAATAAAGATAAATTTTGTCGTACCGCTGCAGGGTGTAGGCCGAATTATTTTTAGGGTTTATGTATTTTTTGAAGCTGTTGTTAATTCTCTGAATCAATGCACTGGCATCGGTTCCAGGGTTAAGCTTAACAGCGTGGAGTAAAAATTATGGTCCCAGGCATCCTTCCATTCTTTGGGTTTTTCGTCGTTCCCATAAGTAATGAGCATCTTCGTGAGGTTTTTCTTACCAAAATCGATATTACCCAATATATTGAGCTTTATGGAGGAACTTTCGGGTAAATCGCCATAAACTGCCGAAACAGTTACAAGCTGTTCTTCTCCCTTAATAGAAAGCAACAGAGTTTTCCCAACTGCCGACACATTACCAAAATATTTTTGTGCAATGGACTGTGATAGGGCTATATTGTTTATGTCTGTGAGGGCCTTGCTGGCGTCTCCCTCCAAAATATCAAAGGTGAGGATGTTGAATACCGACTGGTCGGCAAACAAAAATCCTCCTTCTTCAATAAAATCGTTGCCCCGTTTTTATTTTTATTTTACCCAGATCAATAAGCCTTGCGAAATCCACAATTTCGGGGAATTCTTGTTTGGCGGCAGGACCAAACAAAAAGGACACATTCGACGAGGTGGTATTTCGCTCTCCTTCAAAGAAATTCACCCTGTATGTGTTTTTTCTGTTTTGCTGGAAGGAATCCATCCTAAGTTCGTTTAAAACGAAAAGCATAATAATGAAGCAACTGGCCAGTCCGAGCGAAAGGCCGAAAATATTTATAAAGGATGTTACCTTGTTTCTGACAAGGCTGCGGAAATATGATTTCAGGAAATTTCTAATCATAATAAAGTTTTAATTTATTCGTAACGAAGAGCTTCTACAGGGTTTGTAACTGCTGCTTTTATTGTATGGAAACTGGTAACGAGAAGTGTTATTACCAGAATAATGAGTGTTCCGACAATAAATTCCCATGGTTGCATACCGATTTTATAAGCTGCGGGCATGGCATTGGTAAAAACGTAATAGGCAGCAGGACTGGCAAAAACGGATGCGAACAGAACTAAAATCAGGTAATCTTTTATAAGAATCAGGAAAATGTCGAATGCCGTTCCTCCGTGTACTTTACGGATGCCGATTTCTTTGGTGCGCCGTTTGGTGCTGAACGAAACCAATCCCAGCAGTCCTATGATTGCCAATAGAATATTTAACACTGAGAAAAATGTGAAGGTATTACTGATGGAATTGTAAGTTTTCAGGTTGTTGTTGTCTTTCAGGTGTTCGGTGTAAACTTTAATCTCGAAAGACATCGGTAAGGGAAGAAGTTCTCCAGCTCTGTTTTCAGAATACTTTTTGCTTCGCTTAATTTGCCTGGAGCAATGCGAAAAGTATAGTTCGACGAACCGGCAGTTGTGTCGTCTTTCAGTTCGATCATGCAGGGCTGTATCTTATTATGAACCGAATTAAGATGGTAATCTTTCATAACCCCCACCACTTCATAATTGCCGTTGTTGAGTTTTTTACCGATAGGGTTATCCCAGCCAAACTGGTTCCAGGCTGTTTCGTTTATGATGCACCTTTTTCTGAAATCGCCGGGGTATTCCCTTGAAAAGTCACGACCTTGGATAATTTCTATCCCGAGCGTTTTAATAAAGTCGTAGCTTACCCAGTTGCGGCGTATATTAACTTTTTCGTCGGCCTGTGCGCCTTCCCAGTCTATAATCGACCCGTCGCTTCCGTTAAAAGGAATATTCTCCGACATGGACATATCGGTTATTTCGGGATGCCGAAGAATTTTATTGCGGAGGGCTTCGAAACTTCGTTTTTCGTCCGAGCGAATTTCGCTGAATAAAAGGTTTTCCTTATTAAACCCCAGGTTTTTATTCATCATAAACTCAACCTGCCTGCTCATGGCTATTGAACTTACAATTAAATATATTGATATTGCAAATTGAAACGATACAAGCACTTTCTTCAACCCTACCTTACTCTTTTGGCCTTTAAAAATATTAGACCTGAAAAGATCGATTGATTTATACGACGACATTACCAAAGAAGGGTATATGCCCGAAAGGAGCCCGATGATCACAGCCCACATAATCATTTTTAACGTGAATGGCCAGTTGCTGGCATACGATATTTCGAGGCTTGTTCCAATTGCCTGATTGAAGTATGGAAGTCCCAGTTCGGCAAAAAAGAAAGCAAAATTGACAGCAATAAGCGCAATCAGCGACGATTCACTCAAATACTGGAAAATAAGTTGCGATCTGGAGCTTCCGCAAACTTTGCGTACGGCAATTTCCTTGGCCCTAATTGCTGAGTTGGCAATGGTAAGATTGATGTAGTTTATTGAGGTAAGCAACAGAATAAAAACTGCAATTAACCCATACATAAACATAGCATTCATGTAATCGGTGTTTTCTTCGGGCATCAGGTATAATTTCGAAAGCGGGTGAAGAAAAAGCTTTTGATTACGGACGATCTTTCCGGTTCTCGGTTCATGATGTTCGCCAGTTTTTTTTCAACACCGTGTGCATCCACTCCCTTTTCATCAAGCCATATACCCGGAAAGCATAAGAATCCCAGTTGTTGCGTGCATCGGGCCAGTTGTGGATAATAGGAAACGAGTTGAAAGGAATCAGGTATGTTGGCCGGAAATGTGAATTCCTTGGGAAATCCATATAAATAGCAGTAACCTTCAGGTTGAATTTCTTTTCGAGCAGAACGGATTTTCCAACAGCATTTTCTCCCGGAAAGAGTTTTTGTGCCAGTTCCTGCGAGAGAGCTATTGTAAAAGGTTCTTTTAATGCATCATTTTTATTGCCGCTAATAAAATCGAATGTAAAAACATCGAATACCGATGGATCAACATAATAGCCATCTTCTTCACGAAAGGAGATATTCTCTTTGGCAGAAAGGAATTCTCCCCAACCTTCGCGTGTCAGAACAATTTTTTCGAATTCAGGGTAATTTATTTCCAGATGGCCGGCTACTGCTGCGGGAACCTGGGTCCATACATTTTCGCGGTCGGCAAGCAAAAGCCGTGTTTGTACCCTGTAAATGCGATCGTAGTTTTTGTTGTGGGTATCCCAGTTAAATTCGTAGTTGATATAAAGGCTTATAAGAATAAAGGCGGTAAATCCGATGGCAAGACCAAAAACATTTATCAGGGAATAGACCTTATGTTTAAGGATGTTACGAAAGGCTATTTTGTAGAAATTGATTATCATATTCATTTTTTAAGCTTATTCGTATCTGAGTGACTCAACCGGATTTCTTCCTGCGGCTCTGTATGCCTGCCAGCACACTGTTATAAGTGCAATACCAAAGGCTGCCAGTCCTGCATATACAAAAGTCCATAAATTGATACTTGTATGATATGTAAATACTTTTAGAAACTGAGAAGTTAGGAACCAGCTTATAATTGCACCAAAAACATAGGCCAGGGCTACCCATTTGAGGAAATCGGTGAGCAGCAGCCTCAGAATATTCGATATGGTTGCTCCGTTTAACTTTTCTTACTCCTATTTCTTTAGTACGCTGTTCGGCGG
>JAAUTT010000038.1 GCA_012031335.1 Bacteroidales bacterium
TACCTTGATGATATTGTGGCCGCAACTGCAATCTATACTTCGCTGGTTATTTATAACCCGATAGAAAGAAACTCTCACGATCGCTCTACCTGAACGAAATACCCATCCAGAAAAAAAAGATAGCTGGAATATTGGCCCTACCAATGGTTATATTATTGAAAACTCTGTAAAAAAGTTAAAAAATATAGAAACGTACAGCATATTCAGCAATATGCCTCAAACGCAGACTACCTATATTAATAACCAGCGTATTGATATAGAAACCAAAAGAACGGATGAGAATTTCTTCCATATTTTCTCATTAAAATTTTTGGAAGGCCAGCATTATAGCACAACGGATATCGAAAATGGTAAAAAGATATGTGTTATAAACGAAAGCCTGAGTCAACGCTGCTTTGGAAATACAAAAACTGTTGGCAAAAAAATAGTTTTCAACAACGACACCTACACTATTTGCGGTATTGTTCAGGATGTGCCAAAGCTTTATAAAAATGCATATGCTGAACTATGGAGACCTTACAATTATATTGGTTATATGAATGATATTAAAACAAAAAAATCTGATATCAGAGTGAATTTAAGGCAGTGATAATTGCAAAAAGCAAAAATGACTTTGATGTTATCCAGATGCAACTCGCCCAAAATTTGGATAGAATTACACCGAAAGATGTTTTTAAGATACATGGTAAACTTAAAACACCATTCCAAACCAATTTTGGCATGTTTTACGACGATAATCTATTTTCAAACAAATCCGAACGCATACAAAAGCAGGTATTGATAATATTTATGATTAGCCTGTTTTTAATGCTACCTCTATTAAACCTGACCAGTCTTACCGTGTCACGAATCTTCGAACGTTCTTCAGAAATTGGTGTGAGAAAATCATTCGGGGCCACCAAACATATGATGATATGGCAATTTGTATATGAAAACATCATCGTTTGCCTGCTTGGAGGTGTTCTTGGATTTTGTGGCGCCTGGCTTTTACTGAAAGGTATTAATGCAGCAGGTTTGATGCAAATTGGCGCAATAAGCTTCAGCTATAGAATACTCTTTTATGGTTTGATAGTAATATTGGCCTTTGGTTTTCTGTCGGGCTTTTATCCCGCCTGGAAAATGTCTAAACTACAAATAACAGAAGCGTTGAAAGGAGGTAACCAATGATAAAGCAACTTTTTAAAATTGTATGGAAGCAACGAAAATATAACAGCCTGCTTCTGATCGAAATAATATTTTCTTTCGTAGCTCTATTTTTACTCTCGGCTGTATGCATTCATTACTGGAAGAGATATAATGAACCGATAGGAATAAATAATGAAAATATTTGGATACTCGAAACTTATCAGGCTTACGATACTCCTCCCGACCAGGTATTTTCCGATTCGGTAAAATTTGAAAAAATGGACCAGATTCGGCATTATATCAAAACCAATTATCCTGAAGTAGTTTCATGCTCAAAAGTAATGGGTTCCAGCTATCCATACTCCAATTGGATTAGCTCGGATGGGATGAAAATTAACAACAGGGAAATATTCTATCATACAAGCTGGGCGGATCCGGAACTTTATGAAACATTTGGTCTGAAATTAACAGAAGGCAGATGGATAGAAGAAGGTGACCGGTTTTCGGATATTCAATCGGTGGTTATTAATGAGAAAATGAGAAATGAACTATTTGGTAATAAGCCGGCAGCAGGGAAAACAATTATAAAAAAAGAATGGGGAGACAGTATTGGGAAAAAACTGAAGATTTTAGGAGTATTTACCAATATGAAGAAGGAAGGGGAATTTACTGCCGAGCCCAATTTTGCATATTATCCAAACACCCGTGAGTATTACAATTACTCAGGTATTGCCATGAAATTCAACGGTTCATTACCCACCAACTTTGAACCCAGGTTAATCAAGGACCTGAGCGCATTCAATAAAACCTATATTTTCAGGTTAGAAAGTCTGGAAAAAATGCGACAGAACTATATAATACGGGAATTATCTCCGGTTATCATTATTGGCGCCATTGTGTTGTTTCTGGTGGTCAATGTTATGCTTGGTCTTTTTGGTACCCTATGGCTCAATATTTCCAGGCGTAAACCGGAAATTGGTCTGCGCCGCGCTGTGGGAAGCACTGGTCCATCAGTTCTTTGGCAAATACTTGGAGAAACTTATGTACTGGCTATCATTTCTGTATTATTGGGTCTGGTGCTCACTTCACAGGTATTTATTTTCAATGTATACAACACTCCTGTTTCAACTTTGATAGAGGCAAACATGGCTGCTTTCCTGATTATACTGTTACTTTGCACCATCAGTGCTTTAGCTCCGGCAAAACAGGCAGCCAGGTTGGAGCCGGCGCAGGCCTTACATGAGGAATAAAAAATTCGAGATATGAAACTCCATTATTACGCTCCTTCAGAGCTCAATATAATGTTTGGGCTATCCACTACCCGGCCCTTGCAGGCCGGGCTGGTATATTCCGCCTTTTCAAGGCTTGTTTTTACAGCATGTTTTAAAAAAGTTAATCTAATTGAGCAAAAAAAGTATTTTAGCTCTGAAAGAGCGATATATATCAGCCCTGCCTGATTAGGGCAGGGTCGCGTATCCGGAATCACGAACTTTGCATAACGAACATTTCGTTATTAAACAATAAAGTGCATCTATTTTATTATTAAACCTGCCATCTTTGGCAGAAACGAACTTTTTATTCTCAACCATGCTTCTCATCATCGACGACGATACTGCCGTACAAGCTTCTCTGAACCTGCTTCTTAAACAGGATGGTTACAGGGTTAAAGTGGCACGTACCCCGTCCGAAGGACTTCTTTATCTCGGGCAACTTCCCGTTGAGCTTGTTTTGCTGGATATGAACTTTAGTCACGATACCTCGGGTCGCGAAGGTTTAAATACTTTGTACGATATACGATCCCGCTGGCCCGAAATTCCCGTGATATTGATTACCGGATGGGCTACAGTACCACTGGCAGTGGAAGGAATGAAAAACGGCGCTTCCGATTTTATTACAAAACCCTGGGATAATCAACAGGTACTTCAATCGGTAAAAACAATTCTTAGTCTTAAAAGCGAAAGCAAGGAGGTAAACGCCACCCGCAAGGAACTGGACAAAATTTACGATTTCAGTTTTATTACAGGTGAAGATCCCGGTTTCCTTAAAATTTTGGAAACAGCAGGAAGAATAGCCCGGACAGATGCTTCTGTGCTCATTTACGGAGAAAGTGGTACCGGCAAGGAACTCATAGCCGAAGCCATTCACCGTAACAGTCCGCGCCGGGAACAACCATTTGTTAAAGTAAATCTGGGTGGTATTTCATCAAGTTTATTCGAAAGCGAAATGTTTGGCCATCGCAAAGGCGCTTTTACCGATGCTCATTTCGACCGGAAGGCAGGTTCGAAATGGCCGATTCGGGAACCATCTTTCTGGATGAAATTGGTGAACTGGATCTTAACTGTCAGGTGAAACTGCTGCGTGTTCTTCAGGATAAAACCTATGAAGTGCTGGGCGAACAGTAAAACCCGGCGCGTGGATGTGAGGGTGATAAGCGCAACCAATCGGTTACTCGAAAAAATGATCGAGAACAGGCAATTCCGCGAAGATTTGTTTTACAGGCTTAACCTTATCACTATCAAACTCCCGTCGCTCAGGGAACGAAAACAGGATATCCCTTTGCTGGTACTTCATTTTATAGAGAACCTCCGCAAATCGTATGGTCTTTCCAATCTTACAATTGCCGATGGTGCCCTTTTGTGGTTACAGCAGATGCATTTTCCTGGCAATGTCCGCGAACTTAAAAACCTGGTTGAACGAACGGTTTTAATAAGCAACAAACACCATCTGGAGGTAAGTGATTTTGCCGAACAGGTACAGAAATTACCTGTGGGCGACACTTTGGCAAATATTTCGGGATCCACACTTACACTGGACGAAATGGAGGAACTGATGATAAGAAAGAATATTGAACTTTACAGAAATAATCTATCGAAAGTTGCCAAAGCTTTGGGACTGAGCAGGGGGTCCCTGTATCGCCGACTCGATAAATACGGAATACCATATGACCTTCAGGATTAAATTTCTGCTATTTCTGATTGGACTTCACCTGGTGCAATTTGCACTGGCCGGTATTGTCCTTTTTCATAACAAGATATGGTTTATTGCTGCCGAAGCAATACTGCTGTTATCACTTATTCTTTCGGTTTATTTCTATCGCATCTTTTCAAAACCATTGAAGCTTTTATACAGTGGAATAGAATCGATCAAAGACAAAGATTTCAGTATACGCCTCGTTAAAGTTGGTCAGCCCGAGTTAGATAACCTTATTGAGGTTTATAACCATATGATCGACAAACTTCGGGGAAGAAAGAACATTACAACAGGAGCAACATTTCTTCCTCGAAAAACTGGTTCAGGCTTCACCTACCGGGATTATCATTCTCGACCCCGATGAAAAAATTAAAATGATGAATCCCACTGCTGAGTTATTCATGGGCGTAAATATTTCATCCGCAAAAGGGATCCAGCTAAAAGACCTGAATAAGTCTTCGCTTGCAAAGGAAATCATAAAAATTTCGCTTAACGAAACCTCAACTATTTCGGTTTCAGGCTTAAAAAAATATAAAATCCATAAATCGAGTTTGTAAACCAGGGATTCCGTAACCAGTTTCTGGTAATCGAGGAGCTCACACGCGAATTATACCTCATTGAGCTAAACGCTTACGAAAAGGTGATAAGAACAATTTCGCACGAGTTCAACAATTCGATTGGTCCTATCAACTCTATCCTGGAATCGTTGAAAACGCATATCATTAAATCGGCTTCGGATAACCAGGCGGATTTTGAAAATGCCATTACTGTTGCGGTTGACAGAAACAATGCCCTCAACGAATTTATTAAGCGTTATGCCAGTATATTTAAATTACCGGTACCAATAAAAGAAAAATGTAATATCATGAATTGCTGCTCAGGCTTGATAAAATTTTTCACTATCCTTTTAAAAACAAAAGGATATAAGTCTTGAATTCGATCTTTCGGATGAGCCATTGATGCAGCATATCGATGTAAATTTGTTTGAACTCGTATTTACAAATATAATTCAGAATGCTTCGGACGCTATTACTTCGGGAGGCCTTATCCATATCCGAACAAACAATAATTTGAAATCGGTAATAATCACCAACAACGGGGAGCCTATAACCTCCGACATACAGCAGCAGCTGTTTACTCCTTTTTTTACAACAAAAAAAACCGGACAAGGCATTGGGTTAACGCTAACCAGGGAAATTCTTCAAAGTCATGGTTGTCGCTTTTCCCTGCAAACACTGCCTAACGGGCTTTCCGAATTTTCAATAATATTTGTTTAAGGTGCAAAATGCTATGTGTCAATTTTTTATAAGAAAATCGGGAACGTAGAAAAAAAAGGATTTACTGTCCACAAAAAAAAACAAATAGTCTATTTTATTACTTGCGAATACACTATCTGATTAACTTAGTCTATGTTTTCAGGAATCTTTAAACAAAAAACCTAGTATGAACAATAACAAAAAACCTTAAACTTTTTTCTAATAACCTTCCTGTCGTTGACTTTAACTTCTGTTTATGCGCAGAGTCGCAGAGTTAGCGGTGTTGTTATGGATAAAACTTCAAATACCCCCGTTATCGGAGGTATTGTTATTTTAAAAGAAAAACCTGATACAACAATACAATACACAGTATTAACTGACAAAAACGGAAGATTTGTTGTTCCTTCCCTTAAAAGCAAAAGCTACATCCTTACCATTCAAAATATGAGCTATCAGAAGCTTTATAAGGTTATAGCGCTGGGCAACCAGGATTTGAATCTGGGCGTAATTAGTATGGAACCCGAAAGTAAGGTATTGAATGAGGTAGTTGTTCAGGGTCAGGGACCAGCGGCCAAGCAAAAGGGAGATACAACAGAAATGAGTTCGTCGGCTTACAAAACCAATCCCGATGCCAACGCTGAAGATCTTGTAAAGAAAATGCCCGGAATTACTGTGGAGAATGGAACCGTAAAAGCTCAGGGTGAAGAAGTAAAAAAGGTATTGGTGGATGGCAAACAATTTTTTGGTGATGATCCTACTGCTGCTTTAAGAAATTTACCGGCAGATGTGATTGATAAAGTCCAGGTTTTTAATAAATTGAGCGATCAGTCGGAACTCACAGGGGTTGACGATGGCAATTCGTCCAGAACTATTAATATAATAACCAAACAAAACAGAAGGGGCCGGCCAGTTTGGAAAACTTACCACCGGAACTGATTTTTAACAATAAATACCTTGCATCTGGAAGTCTTAATATTTTTAAGGGCAACCGACGGATTACCATAATAGGTAACCTGAATAATATAAACCAGCAGAATTTCTCAGCACAAGATCTGATAGGAAGCACCAATACCCGCCAGGGAGGTGGCGGAGGATTTGGTGGTGGTCGTGGTGGTTCGGGTGGTGGAAATAATTTTTATTACAGGAGGCCAGAGTGGTATTACCAATACCAAATCTTTCGGACTTAATTACTCCGATAACTGGGGAAAGAAAATAACCGCCAATGGTAGCTATTTTTACAATTCAACAGACAACAGGCTTATTCAGGAGTCGAATACCGAAAACCTGTTTGCCACAAACGGAAAATTTTCAAAAACAAATACTGACTCCAGAACCCGTAATTACAATCACCGGTTTAATATGCGTATCGAATACAATATCGACTCGGCAAATACTCTATTGTTTATCCCCAGGATAAGCACTCAAACCAATAGCGCCAATAAATCGACATTATATGAGATAACAGGCGGTGACGTAAATTCCACAACAAACAACCTCAGTTTTACTGATGCAACAAGCTATAATCTTTCGAACGATCTTATTTTCCGCCATAAGTTTGCTAAACAGCGCCGAACTTTATCGTTAAACCTTTCGACCCAGAAAAATGTGAGGAACAGCGAGAATACTCAACTTGCCGTAGTAGATTCGGAGCAGGACAACCAATATTCGGAGAGTAATACAGATGGATTCACCTATTCAGTTAACGCCAGTTACACCGAACCCATTACAAAATATGGAATGCTGATGGTTAACCTTACCACCTCCAATGCACAAAACGAAACTGACAAAGAAACATACAGACTGGGGGATCAGAATGTACGGCTTAACCGGCTTGATTCGCTTTCGAATATTTACAACAACGATTACATTTCGAACCGGGGAGGACTTTCATATAATATCCGCAAAGGAGATTTAAATTTTAATATGGGTATTGAATATCAGCGTGCTACTTTAAACGGTAACCAGGAATTTCCGCAACCAGGCAAAGTGAATAAAACTTTTGAGAACTTTCTTCCCAACATGATGCTGAGGTATAAAATGTCTGCAAAAAGTAACCTGAGGGTGTTTTTCCGTTCATCGACAAATGCACCTTCCATATCTCAACTTCAGAAAGTTATTGATAACTCTAACCGTTTAAGTTTAAGTACAGGTAATCCCAAGCTAAAACAGGAATACAGTCAGAATCTGATGTCGCAGTTCTCGTTTGCCAATGCCGATAAAGGTATAAATTCATTTTTGTTCTGTCGGGAGGTTATACCGAAGATAATATTGGTTACAAAACTATCAATGCAGAGAAAGATACATTTATATCCGATTACAATGTGAACCTGCAATCGGGAGGGCAATTAAGTATTCCTGTAAACCTCGATCACTCGTTTAATGTACGTTCCCTGGCAAACTTCGGTAAATATGTAAAGGTCCTTAAATCGAATGTTAACATGCTGGCAGGTTTAAACTATTCCCAATCTCCGGGATATGTTAATTCCATTCTTAACCGCTCCAACAATTACAGTATCACAAATAGCCTGATTTTAGCCAGTAACATAAGTGAAAAACTTGATTTTTCTGTTTCATATACCTCAAATTACAGTATTGTTAAAAATACTGAAACATCTCAGGGGGTAAGTAATACGGAATATTGGTACCAGTCGGCCAATTTCAAAGTTAACTGGATATTTTTCAAGGGATTCGTTCTCCAAACCGATATGGCCGGTCAGTTTAACAAGGGTCTTTCCTCAAACAGTTACAATCAGAATTATGTGGTTTGGAATGCCAGTTTTGGCAAGAAATTTCTTAAGAATAACGCAGCCGAAATCAAATTAAGCGTATTCGATATTCTGAACCAGAACAAAAATATAAGCCGTACAGTTACTGCTTCAACAATCCAGGATTCGCGAACCAACACCTTTCCGCGCTATTTTCTGGTAATGTTTACCTATAACCTGCGGCGATTTAACGGGCAGAACGATCCAACACAAAATCAGGAAAATCGGCGCGACCGTATGATGATGCCTATGGGAGCACCTCCGGCTGGTTCTCCTACAGGCCCTCCTCCTGGTTCAACCATGGGACCTCCTCCTTCCTTTTAATAATAAGCGTATTATATGGATTATAAGAGACTGTGTAAAAAGTCAAATCGGAGCGTCATTGCGAGGAGGAACGACGAAGCAATCCTTTGATTAACAGATTGCTTCACTTTGTTCGCAAAGACGTAAACCTCATCTTTTTGACTTATTAGACACCCTCTTGTAACTGAAGAGAAAATTACAGGGTTATTGTTAAAATATCTCCCGTTAACTCTGTTTTATATTTTGCAAGTGCAGTTGTTGCCGGCCCTTGAATTACAGCTCCGGCCGTTGTAAATTTTGAACCGTGACATGGACATACTATCTCCGTGCCATTGAACCCAACGGTACACCCCTGATGAGTACATTGTTTCGATAATGCCACATAATTACCTGTGCTGACATTTATAATTATCAGGTTATCTTTTGTAATTGCATTGCCAACGTTGGTTAAACCTGAATAGGCAGGATCGGTTAAATCTATCGTAATTTTTTTTTGCACCTGGTGGATTCCCGGTAGGATCGGTATCTTCATCACTTTGAACAGGATGTAAGCAGATTACCTGCCAGAATTGTTGAAGTCCCTAACCCGGCGAGATAGAAAAATTGTCTCCTTTCCATATATGTTAATTTTGGTTTAGTAGCAAAAAGTTAATACATAACAATTCACTATTTAGAAAGTTTCAAAATAAGCAGGCGTTTTCTGAAATGGGTTTTGAATTATTTTGAGCAGGTACCCCGATTTGAATGCATTTAAAGAATTCCGTTATGATACACAAGGAGGTATGATTTATCCGTTAAAAAAGCTAAAATTTCCCTGGCTCGTTCCCCAGTGAGCGCACATACTCAGTTGGCGACATATTAAAATACTTCTGGAAACTATTGGTGAAATACTGATGAGAGTTAAATCCTACCATATAGGCTATTTCCGAAACATTTAGCTTATCCTGCGCTAACAGATAGGCTGCCTGTTTGAGTCGGATAGTCCTTATAAACTCTGTTGGGTTTTGATTGGTAATTGCCTTTAATTTCCGGTACAGATGCACCCTGCTGATGTTTAGCACTTTCCCAAGCTTTTCGATATTGAGGTCTGTATCTGCAAGATTTTCCTTTACATAATCAATGGCTTTTTGCAGAAATATCTCATCGGCAGAAGTAACTGTCATCTCTTTGGCAATAAAGCTGGTATTTGCAGCAAATTGCTGTTTCAGCTGTTCCCGTGATTCTATAATCCTATCCACTTTTAATTTTAAAACTGCAGGGTGGAAAGGCTTATGTACATATTCGTCGGCTCCTGTTTCCAGACCTTCAATCTCGTTTTCTACCGAAGTTTTTGGCTGTAAGCATTATTACAGGGATATGACTGGTTTCGATAGTGGTTTTAATATTTTTGCAGAGCTCAATACCGTCAATTCCGGGCATCATAATATCGCAGATAATGAGGTCGGGCACTTTTTCAAAGGCAAGTTTCCAGCCATCATTCCCATTGTTTGCTTTCAATACCTGATAATCGCCCGATAGCTCATCGTGCAGGTAATTTAAAATGTCCATATCATCTTCAACAACAAGTACAAGTCCCTGGGAGGAGTTTTCGCCTTCATCCTGCTGCTCCTCTTCCAGTTTGGAATCGGGGTATAAAATTGATGGTTTCTCAAAATGTTGATAAGCATTACCGCTAACTCCTTCCGTTAGTATTTCATTTATGGGCAGGTGCGACTTTCCTAATGGGAGCATAATACTAAAAGTACTTCCAAATCCTTCGCGACTTTTTACCTCTATGGTGCCATGGTGAATTTTTACCAGCTCCCGTGCCAGATGAAGTCCAATCCCGGTGCCAACATTGATCCCTTTCTCCACACTTTCGACCTGGTAAAAACGATCGAAAATCTTCTCAATATGGTCCTGGCTGATACCCTTACCGGTATCGGAAACTGTAATAGCATACATCCCTGAATCTTTGGTTTTGTTTTGAGGGTTATCTTCAACCCTGATGGAAACCGTAATTAACCCGTCGGGCGGAGTAAACCGTATTGCATTAGAAATGAGGTTGAATAATATTTTATCCATTTTTTCGGGATCGATCCATACAAAAAGCTCATCGCAACAAGGCTCGAACGATATGTTAATCTTTTGATCGCTGGCCGTTTCATCAAATAATTGAATTATCTCTTTCAGAAAACCAATAATTTCAACTCGCCGGGCTTGAAGCTTCAGTTGCACATTTTCAATTTTCTGAAGTTCGAGTAGCTGATTCACCATCCTTTCAAGACGCTTGGTATTTCGGAATATATAATTGAGATATTTTTTTTGGGGGTCGCTTAAATTGGAATTGATGAGCTTTTCGAGTGGAGCAAGCAGCATTGTCAGCGGTGTACGAATTTCGTGCGATATATTGGTAAAGAAATGCATTTTACTCTGGTTTATCTCTTCCTGTTTTTCGCGTTCAACTTGTTCCATATGGAGCTGGTTTTTCATGGTAATCCGGAACATAGCCACCTTGCGGATATAGTAAACAATAATGCCAATAACAATTGTATAAACCAGAAAAGCCCACCAGGTAAGCCAAAACGGAGGTTTAACAATCAAAACAAGGTTTCGTGACTGGTCTACCCAAACTCCGTCGAGGTCGGTAGACTTTATCTTTAATGTATAGGTGCCTGGTTTGAGGTTTGTAAAGGTTGTATAACGTTGCTGATAATCCTTTATTTCCCAGTTTTTGCTGAATCCGTCGAGCATAACCGCATATCTTATTTTTCGGGTACCGAGAAATTGATGGCAGCAAATTCGAGTGTGATGCTTTTATGGGAATAGTTGAGCACAATGGAATCGGTCTCGTTGATATCATATTTCAGAATACTGTTTTCGTTTTTGGAATTGGGAGTAATCAACTGATCGAAAACTTTGAAACTTGTAAAAATAAGGTTTGGCTTAACAGGGTTGTTGGTGATGCTGTCGGGTAAAAAGTAAACAAGCCCGTCGACACCTCCAAAATATATATACCCATTCTCGTCGGAGTACGATGCTCCGGGACGATATTCATTGCAGGGCAGCCCGTCGTATTCATAGTAATTCTGAAATGTACCCGAAGATATATCGAATTTGGAAATGCCTTTGGTTGTTGAAATCCAGACGTTGTTCTTCTTGTCGATTTCTATAGCCATTACCGAATTCCCTGAAAGCCCCTGCTCGGTGCTGAATCTTTGCATTTTCCCGCCTTGTTTAAAGCAGTACAACCCTGATAAGGTTCCAATCCAGATGTTTCCCGATTTATCCTGTTTAACTTCAAAAATAACCTCATTTACAAAATCGCCATTACTCATCTGAAAAGACCGGAAAGTATCTGCTTTTTTATTCCAGGCAAACAACCCATTGTAGGTACCAATCCAAAGGGTGCTATCGCTGGTATATTCCAAGGCATTGATAAAGGGTTTTATGCTTTGAGTTTTACCTGCTACAACCGGAAAAGAGCTTTGAATTATTTTCTCCTTTGAAATATCGAGATAGAATAAGCCGCCACCGCAGGTCGCTATCCAAAGATTTCCACCGGAATCTTCAATTAAATCGAAAACATAATTGTTCCATTTTTCCTTTTCGGCACCAGGCAGGGTGTAGTGTTTCAATAACTTGCCTGCTCCATCGTAACAGTAAATTCCATCAAGATAAGTTCCGATCCATATTCTCCCTTTTTTATCCTGATATAGCTTAATGATGGCTTTATCAGTCAATTTATCAGGACCGTTGGCGTTAAAAGGCCTGAATTTCTGACTTCCTTTTTCCAGCAGATTTATTCCGCCACCATCGGTTCCAACCCATAATGTTCCGTTCCGGTCCTTCACAATCGATTTAACGATATAATGGCTGAGGTTAAGGTTCGATTTTTTAGAATGCCCCAGCGGATGAAATGGTTTTGTGGATGAAATTTTATGGTAAATCCCTCTGAATTGAATACCGAACCACATATCGCCCGACCGGTCTTCATAGCAATGCACTTTACCCTTTTGGATATTCGGTAAGTCAATTAGCGCATTTGCATCGGTAATGATATTCCTGTCAGGATCATAAATTTTCAAGCCGTTACGCTCTGTGCCAACCCAAACGGTCCCTCTGCGATCAGTGGTGATGGAATAAATACCGCCATCGAGTAAATTAGCCGGATTTCCTGAATAACCGGCGTGCTTATAATTGCCGGTACTCGGATCAAAAAATACAATACCTGCTCTTAAAGTTCCAAAATAATCTGCTTCCTGGTATTTTGATGCACTACCAAAATTGTTCTGTCGGGTAAGTTGTAGGGTATACCGGTATATTCCTGAAGAGTTAAGAATCGGGTTGTTGCTGTTTCAAAAACAAGTACCCCGTTATCATCGGTCCCGATAATTAAATTACCTTTTTATCAATTACTGCCTGATTGTATTTGGAATAAGCAGGCGTACCGTCATTATTAAAACTGAT
>JAAUTT010000039.1 GCA_012031335.1 Bacteroidales bacterium
TTGAGACTACACTTGTAGAAGGTAAGGTTGCCATTTATCAGAAAACAAAAGAACAGTTGGGTTCAGAGGAGTTTGTGCTGGAAGCAAATCAACGGGCTACTTTCATAAAAGAGAAAACATCGTTTCAGGTTACCGAAGTTCGGAAGCTGGCCGATGAACTGGCTCCTGAAATCAAAGTTCAGCCCGGTAAAGTTTATATCATCCCCAAAATTGATCCGGAACCGATTATTGCCTGGAAAGATAACCGTATGGTCATCCGTGGCGAAGAAATGGAATCGCTCGTTGTTAAGCTCGAACGTAAGTACGACGTGAGAATTTTGATAGAGGATGAGTATGTTAAAAAATTCAGATTTACCGGAACCCTCAACGATGAGACGCTTCAGCAGGTGCTCGATGTAATAAAACTTTCAGCACCAATCGATTATAACATAGAAGGGAAAACTGTTATCATCAAAGAAAATGAACAATCAAGAAAGAGATTCAAGCGATTTCTTAAGAATTAAACAATGTGGAACCCTTAAAACAGAGATGCCTATGATATAGATAAAAAAACAAGGGGAGTAGCTGTAGCGGCAACAACTCCCCAAGAAAATTAACAATTTTAAACTGTCTTTGCTGGAGTTGTGCGCTAACATCAACCTCCGGTAAAGCATTGTCTAACTATTAACTAAGTCAAAAGTATGGAAAAAAAATGGAATACTTATAACCTTTCTTCAAAAAGGCAACTTAACAAACTACTACGTTTTATGAAGATTGCAACTCTACTCCTAATCGCATGCACATTAAACATACATGCAACAGTTTACTCGCAGAATACAAAGTTTAGCTACGATTTTCGTGGTAAAACAGTTCGCGAAGTGTTTACCATCCTCGAAAAGAACAGCAATTTCAGGTTTTTTTATAACGACAACTTTAACTATATCGACCAAAAAGTTGATATAGTAGTTAAGGATCAGAATGTTGAAGAGATACTTTCTCGGATGTTATCTTCTTCTGAAATGACTTACAGGGTCCTGGAAAATAATCTTGTTGTTTTAACTCCTTCCGAAAGTGTTACAAACTAAATGTTAAAGGAAAAATAACAGATTCTCAAGGAAATGCTTTACCCGGAGTTAATATAGTTGTAAAGGGAACAACTATCGGAACAACTACGGATATGGATGGTAATTACAGCATTGAAGTAACCGATCCTAACAGCACTTTAGTTTTTTCATATGTGGGATATCTTTCGCAGGAAGTAAGTTTACAAGGCAGGGCATCAATTAATATTTCTCTTGCTGAAGATGTAAAAAATCTGGAAGAAGTTGTTGTTGTGGGTTACGGCACCCAAAAGAAAAGAGAAGTGACAAGTGCTGTAGCCAGTGTTAAAGAAGAAGATTTTAATAAAGGAGCAATTGTGAGTTCACCTTTACAACTCGTTCAGGGAAAGGTTGCCGGATTAGCGATTTCAAGAAATAACGGAGGTGATCCCAACTCGGGAGTACAAATGCAATTACGTGGAGTATCAACAGTTCGCGGAACAGCTGACCTCTCGTAATTATTGACGGAATTCCCGGGGTAATTTAAACACAATTTCACCTGAAGATATAGAATCGATAGATGTTTTAAGGGACGGTTCTGCAGCAGCAATTTATGGAACCAGGGGAACTAATGGTGTTGTTATAATTACTACCAAAAAAGGTAAATCAGGTAAACCTATAGTTGAATATTCGGGATATATGTATACCGAATCTTTTTCTAAAAAACCAAAAGTTCTAATGGTAATGAATGGAGACAATTGAAAACTGATTTTCAGAATTCAACTAACCAGGCATTGAAAGACAAAGCAGGATCGATTGTGGATTTTGGGGGAAATACCGACTGGTTTGAGGAAATCACCCGTCAGGCTTTGAGTCATGTTCATAACCTTTCAATTTCAGGTGGAAACGAAAAAACTAATTACTACGCCTCGGTAAACTACCGTAACCTTCAGGGTATGGTAAAACGATCATATAACGATATACTCAACGGTCGTCTGTCTTTAGCCCATCTTGGTATGAACGACAAATTAAAATTTGAAATGACGCTTGCCAATACTTTCCGTAAATCGCGCCCTACTGATTACGGCGTGTACCGCCAGGCAATGCAGCGTAATCCTACCTTACCAGTTTATAATGAAGATGGTACATACCGCGAGGAATCAGGTTGGGAACTGTTTAACCCGGTAGCACAGATTTATCAGAACGAAAATGACCAGCAGCGTAACGAGTTAATGGCAAACGTTCGCGGAACACTGGAAATCGTTAAAGATTTGAAATTTTCTGTAATGGGTGCAATCCAAAAATATAATGACTTAATGGGTTCTTACGCATATCGAAATTCCTTTGCCAGCATACAAGGAGGTTATAGCGGAGAAGCAAGCCGCAGCTCAGGCCAATCAGTTGACCGCACATTGGAATCTGTAATAACCTATAACAAATATTTTGGTGGTAAACATAGTTTAAGTCTAATGGCTGGATATTCATACCAGGATTTTATGTGGGAGTCATTTGGAGCACGAAACCGTTATTTTATAACCGATGCTTTGACTTACAATAATTTAGGATCTGGTCTTCATTTGCAGGATGGTACTTTTAAAGACGGTGATATTTGGAGCAATAAAAACTCCAGTAAACTTATCGCTTTTTTTGGCCGGGCTATATACAGTTATGATGATAAATACATGTTCACTCTAAGTGCCAGAAGGGAAGGAGCGTCACGTTTTGGCATTAATCATAAATGGGGTCTTTTCCCATCTGTTACCGCCGGATGGAGGTTAAGCAGGGAAAACTTTATGTCTGGAATAACATGGCTAAGCGATCTTAAGTTGAGAATAGGTTATGGTATTACTGGTAATCAGGGTATATTTAAAGAAGATGGATCACCTTTAAATTATGCTTCCCTCGAAAGGCTCGCTCCGGCAGGTATGATGCTGTATAATGGAAAATGGATCAAAGGTTATGGTCCTGACAGCAATCCAAATCCAGATTTAAGATGGGAAAAGAAAGCTGAAACTAATTTTGGAATTGATATAGGGGTTTTGGACAATAGGGTTATTGCAAATGTTGATTTTTACCAACGTTCAACCACTGATCTTATTTTCGACTATGCTGTTCCTGTTCCACCCAACTTATTTAATAAGATGTGGACAAACGTGGGAAAAATAAAAAACCAGGGAGTTGAAATTACAATTAATGCAATACCGGTAAAAAGTACTAAGTTCTCATGGAATACCAATTTCAATATTTCATACAATAAGAACAAGCTGGTTAGTTTGTCTAATGACTTGTACAAAACAGAATATACAGATTTTGAAAACATTGGTGCTCCAGGATTAAACACGACTCCAGCATACCGTCTGGAAGAAGGTTCTCCAATTGGTAACATGTTTGGTTATGTATTTGCTGGTTTTACTGAAGACGGTAAATGGTTATTTTGGGATAAAGATCATCAGAATAAATTACCTGCTTCGGAAATTAAATACGAAGACAAAAAAGTAATTGGAAATGGTTTGCCAAAATACTGGATGGGATTCACAAATACCTTCAACTATGCTAACTTCGACTTAACGGTATTCCTTAGAGGTACTTTCGGATTCGATTTGTTAAATACTCAGAGAATATTCTTCGAAAACAGATACATGGTTCCGGTAAATATTCTGAAAGATGCTCTTGATAGTCCGGTTGTTGCCGATCCACAATTCTCCGATTATTATGTAGAAAAAGGAGACTATATTAAACTGGATAATGTAACCTTAGGCTATACAATACCTTTTAAAAATAAATACATACAAAAAGCACGTGTTTATTTGCTACCCAAAATCTGATGACATTTACTAATTACAAAGGTCAGGATCCCGAGCTTCAGATTATGGGGTTAACTCCCGGTATGGATCGCAGATGGTCGTATCCTGCAACCAGAACTTTCTCTTTAGGTATAAATGTTCTTTTTTAACCTCAAAAATTTATGAAGATGTTTAAACGTATATCAATAATAGCCGGATTTGCAATTCTTGGAATTGTACAATCATGCACCGATTTGGATGAAAAACTCTATGACACTGTTCTTAAGGATAATTATTATAAAACCGAAGCTGAAGTAATTGCTGCCGTAGCTCCCGCCTATGCCGATTTAAGAGGGATTGGAGATACCTGGGAGATGTCTTCACATTGTACCGATCAAACTCTTGTTCCTACACGTGGCCGTCACTGGTACAATGGTGGACATATGCAACGTATTCACGAACATACCTGGACTTCAGAAACTCCTCAATTCGACGGGTTATGGGGATATGGTTTCGACCGTGTGAATAAAGCCAATCAGCTAATTTTCCAGTTAGAACAATTAACGAATTTTGATGCCAAGCTTAAAGCTCAGTTTTTTGCTGAATTGAAAATTTTACGAGCTTTTGGATATTACTGGCTTATCGATTACTTTGGCAATGTACCCATTGTTGACCGCTTCGATGTTCCTAAGGGTTATATGCCTGCAAACGATCCAGACTTTGCAACAGGCCGCAAAAAAGTATTTGAATTTATCGAAAAAGATATTAAAGATAATATTGCAAGTCTTTCCGATAAAAAGGATCCTACTACTTATGGCCGATTTAACAAATGGGCTGCTAGTGCCATGCTTGCAAAACTTTATATAAATGCTCAAACATGGACAGGTACCAGTAAATGGGACGAGTGTATCGCTGCATGCGATGTTATTATCAATCAGGGAGGCTTTGAGCTGGAAGGTAACATATTTAATAATTTCCTTGCCAAAAATGAAGGATCAAAGGAAAATATTTTTGTAATTCCTTACGACGAAACCCGCACCGATTGGGGATTGTTATTCTACTGGCAAGGTCACCACTATGCCGTGCAGAAAAAATATAATACCGCTAACGGTCCATGGAATGGTTTCTGTGCATTGCCTTCGTTTATTAAGTCGTTTAATCCGGCCGACCGTCGTCTCAATGGTTGGTTAATAGGTAAGCAATATTCGTCGACAGGGGAAATATTGAAATGCTCTGAAGAAAGTGCACCAAATCCGCTGGAATTAACAGTAGATTTTAAAAATATTTTTGACCCTGAGGATAAAACTGTTTACAACCATACCAATGCTAAAGAATATTTCGGAGCAAGGTTTGTAAAATACGAAATTGCTGCTCTACCTTCCTGGTGTATGGGAAACGATTTAGCTGTCTATCGTTATGCCGATATTTTAATGTTAAAGGCCGAAGCTTTGATGAGAAAAAATGGCGGAGTTGCAACACAGGAAGCTGTTAATCTTGTAAATCAGGTTCGTTCACGATCATTCGAGACCGACCCCTCTCCATACACAACTGCCACATTAACTTTAGATGCTCTTCTTCAGGAAAGAGGATGGGAATTTTATCACGAAGGAATGCGTCGGAACGACCTTGTCCGTTTTGGAAAATTTATAAAGGGTACATGGGAATTCTTTGATCGATCGGGCGAACAGGAATACAGAAATACATTTCCAATTCCACAACTTAAGATAAATGCTAATCCTAATTGAAACAAAACCCATCTTATTAGTTTAGTTAATGATATCCGCAAACGTGCTTTCACTCCTGAAAAACCTCTTACTGACGTTACTTTGGATGATATTCGTAAGGAACGTCGATATGAATTTGCTTGGGAAATGATGAGTCGTCAGGATAATATCCGTTTCGGTACTTTCCTTGATGCTGTTCCAGGTTGGAGAGGTACTAGCGAAGCCAAACGTTTATTATTCCCGATTCCAATGGATGCTATGGATGTTAATCCAGGATTGACTCAGAATCCAGGATACTAATCTTAACCATTTCATATAAAAATGGGTACTTTCTTAAGGGGAGTACCCATTTATTTTTCGCACCAAAAAAACATTTCATTTCTGTCATATCAAGTCGATTAAAGTCCATCGTATTGACAAACAATAATTTCCGATATTGCTTCTTTAGTTTGCTATGCTTCTTTTGTTTAGAGAAATTCCCCTAAAACCTGCTAGTTAACCGAAGCTCCACTCCTGTGAAATCGAGTACCTCGTAGCAAACGCCGGCATTGCAGGCGGGTCCGCCGCGACGGCTTCCGGCAAACAGTAACACATTGT
Source organism: Bacteroidales bacterium (assembly GCA_012031335.1). The sequence goes on from JAAUTT010000039.1 coordinate 6,124, forward strand.
TGTCCGGGTTTATCTGGTATTTGACCGACGAGGCCAGCCATACTTTGCTTTTACTTTCCATGATAAATGAATCGTTGCTCCATTCGGTTGTGGCATTTACAATTATTTTCGACCCAAAAGCATAGCCAAGGTTGAGGATATGATTTTGAACCCGTTGTTTCAGTCTCACAAAGGTCTGGAATTCATAATCGGTCCTGAAAGACCCGGTTTCGGACATTTTCCAGTCGATATATGTACCGGCCGATATTCTTTGCTCTTCCTGCTTGAATGGATCCTCAGCATAATCGGCAAAGACTTTCATATTATGATTTGTAAATACATAAAAATCGTATTCAAGAAAATATTCCTGAAACGAGAACATTTTGCCAAAATCGTTAACAGCCAGGGTATTATTAAACGTCAGCACAGAGCCGTTATCAAATGTATAAAACAGTTCGAGCTGGTATCCTTTTCGTTCAGCGGTTGCAGCACATGGGTACTGCGGTTGAGTACCCTGTAACTGTGTTCTTTTACCAAAGCCGGTGGTTCGTTTATTCCGGCACCTAACAGAAAATTGTTGTAATATTTATATTCCGAACTTATACCCAGGCGATCGAATGAAAAATTAAGGCTTCCGTAGAAAGCATAAGGTACCTGGTTTGAAAAATCGTTGAGATTATAATTACTTGTATTTTTTGCAAATTCCATATAATAGGAAACTTTGGGAGAAAAGTTACCCGACAGGGAAAGCATATTGTAAACCGATGTCTGGTTCTTATTTGTAAGTCGCATCAGCGATGTTCCTATGGTATGCTTTTTCTGGGTATAGTCGGCATAAAGAACATCCGTGTTATCGGGCCGTCGAACCTTATCGTCGTAAGTGGGTGGAAAAACATAACTGAGGGGCCTGCCCGACAGCAGCTTAAAGGAGAAGTTCTTTATCCGGTATTTAATGTTAAATCCCAATATATCGCGGTTGAAATAATGACGCGAACGGTAACTTATATCTTCGAGCACTGCTCCCGGTATCTCAAACGATCGTAAAAGCAGGCCTCTTCCTATGGTTTCGTAGAAATTGCCAATCTTAACTTCGAGCGGATCGCTGGTGTATTGCAGCGAATATTGGGTGAGTTTAAGATAATTCCTGCTCTCGAATGGCGATTGATATTGTTCAAGCGTGATTGCTCCTGTAAACTTTTTCTGGCTGTATTTTACCACAGCCCTGTCGTAAACCGCCGAGAAACGGGATGTGTCGCCGGGAATTTTTCCATATTGATATTCCAGCAGGTTAGAGCCGTTTATCTGTCCCCTGGCCGATGTACAAGTTGAAAAAATCCCTAATATGATAATAATTTTTGCTGGTTGAATCATGCTACATTGCTTTTAGATGCTTTTCTATTTCTGCGGAAATAACATCCGCATCGCCTGTTACATAACCCTCGTGAATCCAAAGTATTTTACCTTCTCCGTCCACAAGAAGCAGGGTGGGATAGGCCATCAGGTTGAGGTCGTTCATCAGGCTGGTGTTGATATCAATTAACACCGGATATTGAATCTGCAACGATTTCACCATGGGGCCCACTTTCGAAATGCTGCGTGGACCGTCGCAATTGATCCCGATAATCTCCACGCCCTGAGGTTTAAACCGGGAATATAGCTTGTTTAATTCGGGGATAGCCTTATTACAAGGCTTGCACCAGGTTGCCCAGAAATCGATAAGGGTAAGCTTTTCTCCTTTTAAATCGTTAAACGATTTTTGTTCGTTGGACAAATTTTTCAGTGTGAAATTTTTCACTGTCTGTGCATTCAAACCCGCTGAAAAAATTAGCAAGCATGTCATAAAAAGAGTTTTCATCTGTTTATAATTTAATTCTATTGCTTTTAGTATATGATTGAACGATAGCTACCTGCCAGCGCGCGTTTGTAACGCGTGCTAGCAGATGTCATGAAGACCTACAGCAGCGATTCTACCTTTTGTTTTACAGCAGCTATATCGTTGGCAGCATTTTGAGTTCCTGTGAAGACTGTTTTGCCGCTTTTGTCAATGACAACCAGCCGGTCGTAGGTTGTTTTATAATCAGCCGCCACCGATGCGGCATTCAGCAGCAAGGGAAATGTAACACCCGCTGTTGTTTTGAAAGCCTCGACCGATGCACTGTTGCCGTTCCACTGGTCAAGCCCCAGGATTTGATAATCTGTTCTCGATTTAAAAGGGGTGAATAGGTTGCTTTCTACATCCGGTCCGGCTGCTTTACACGACGGACAGTTGTTGCCAAAGAAAAAGAGAACTACCACTTTGTTGGAGTAATCGGACAGTTTTACCTGACTACCGCTGAGCGATGTGAGGGTAAAGCCAGGTGAGCCTTGCATGGATCCCGGAGTGGAAGGACCGAGTAGTGTCTCAACTTTTTGCTTTACTGTTTCTATGTCGCAGCGGCACCCCTGGTCCCTGAAAAACGATATTGCCGCTTTTGTCTATAACCACCAGCCGGTCGTAGGTGGTTTTATATTCAGCTGACACCGAAGCCGCATTGAGCAGGAGGGGGAAGCTGACACCGGTTGCTGTTTTAAATGCCTGAACGGATGCTGCATTCCCATTCCACTGGTCGAGACCGATAATCTGGTAATCGGTACGCCCGGCAAATGGAGCTGCAAGCATGCTTTCGATGGCTGGAGCAGCCGCCTTGCACGAGGGGCAGTTATTTCCAAAGAAAAAGAGGACCACCACTTTATCACTATAGTCCGACAACATAACAGGCATTCCGCTTAACGAGCCAAGAGAGAATTCGGGTGCTTCCACTTCCATGAGCGGAGTTTTATCTTCATTTTCGTTTTCCTTTTCACAAGCCAAAAGCAAAACCAGTAATAGGGGCAGAAATAGTTTTCCTGTAAAACTAAGTCCTGACAGGCGGTATTGTTTCATGATTTTAAGTTTTTAAGTTCTGAAACAAAAGTACAGCATTGGTTAGGTCGAATAAATGGATACTTTTTCCTGAATGATGGACAATTTTTCCTAAACCGTCTGATGCTGTTTTCTGTAATCGCTGGGAGAAATATTTGCTTCTTTGTTGAACAGGCGGCTAAAGTAATGCTGGTCGTCGTAACCAATTAATCCGGCAATTTCTTTTACCGATTTATCGGTGTACATCAAAAACGTTTGGCTTCGGTAATTATCCGGTTCCGGATGATCCGCGAAGGGGACTCGATTCCGTGTTTCTGAAGTTTTTTGGTTAAAGTGGCAGGGGCTATATGCATCATTTCGGCGTATGCTTCCACCTGTTTGTGGGTTTTGTAGTGTTTTTCAACCAGCTGACTGAATTTACGGGCAAAATCGATGTTGCTGCTGTCGGCATCCTCCAGCACATTTTGCGAGCGGAACAGGCGATTGGAACGGATCAGGAGATTTTTCAGCAGATTTTTGAGCATTTCGTTCTGAAGTAAGTCGTTTTGCTCAAATTCTCCGGCCATCTCCTTAACTGTGTTACGATATACTGTAAGTTGCTGCGAATCGAGCAATATCTGAACAATGCGGAAGTTATTCACAAACAGCAAACCGTTGCACGACACTTCACTGTCGTGATATTCCACACAATAAAACTCTTTATTGAACGAAATTGCATATCCACTGCAATTATCAGCATCTGATAACATAAAATGCTGCCCCGGAGTAATAAACACTGCTGATGGAAAAGTATCCGGAACAGCATTGTCGTCGATAGTCATCCGGCCCGAAAAGGTATCGATTACCAAATGGTAAACCAGGGATGAGGGCCTTCAAGGGTGCCTGATGCCGCAGATTATCTAACGACAACACTGAAAAGTATGCAAGGGTTTGATCGTTTTTGTATATGTAATTCATGGTAATATGAAAACGCTATGTAGTTGTTTTTGTTTGAATCGGAGAACTTGTTATCCTGATAACATTTTCGTTAAATGAAACATACAAGGTAAACAAAACACAAAGTTAATCCAAGGTTTATCACATTTCCAATTACTCTCCAAAAGATTTGTATTTTGCACTTCATAAAAGAGAAGATCTATGAATGCTCATGCTGTCATTTCAAAACCGGTTATCTATCTTGCGCCTTTGCAGGGATATACCGATTATTCTTTCCGTATGGCTTTCTGCACTCTCTTTGATACCCCCGATGTGGCTTTTTCTCCATTTATCGAAACACATAAACCGGATCACAGGGCCTACCGGGATGTTTTACCCGAACGAAACACGGGTATTCCCCTCGTACCTCAGGTTTTGGGTAATAATGCTGCTGAAATGCAGCAGGTGATTGCTCATCTCCACGAACTGGGTTATGACGAAATAAACTGGAATCTCGGCTGTCCCTATTCTATGGTTACTAAAAAACAAATGGGGGCTGGTCTGTTGCCTTTTCCTCAGGAAATAGATACGGTATTGAAAGAACTTTATAAAAACACCTCCTTAAAGCTATCAGTAAAAATGCGATTGGGACTGACCAGTCCCGACGAATGGCAAGAGGTTGTCCCGGTTTTAAACAGATACCCGCTTACCGAAGTGATTATCCATGGGCGAACCGCCAGTCAGATGTATAATGGTGATGTGAATGTCACTGCTTTTCATAGTATGACCGATCAATTAGTGCACCCGGTGTGCTATAATGGCAATATAAATTCACTGGAGGATTTTCAATCGCTGGTACAGCAAATGCCAATGGTATCAAAATGGATGATTGGCCGGGGACTTATTGCCAACCCTCTGCTTTTACAGGAAATTAAAACAAATACAAAAGCTACACCACCCGAAATAAAAACAGCTATAAACCGGTTACACGATCAGTTATTGTATCATAACAGCATGCACCTTAGCGGAGAGTCACACCTGATGCATAAGGTAAAACCCTACTGGGAGTATTTTAGCCAATCGTTTCCCGATGAGAAAAAGGGGTTAAAAAAGATTAAAAAGTCTTCAACCTATGCTGCTTATCTCAATGCCTGTCGGGAGGTGCTAAGTTGAAGATTGATTTCCTGGCTGGAAATTCTTGTACTAACAGGATCGGAAGTTATTTTTAATCTTTTTTTCTTTTTAAAGATAAATCCACCTGGTTTCTCAATTTCTCTGGTAAATATTTCAGGCTTTAATAATACTTTTCAAGTAGCCGGTTAACTTTCACAATTAATATTTAATATTGTCATTGCGATGTAATATAGATTGCGTTGTGAATTAAACTCATTATTATGGGGGTGGTTCAATACAACGAAGTCAGGAATATATCATTTCTGAATTTGGAAATGGATGATTACATCGGCTTGATTGAAAAGATCTCCTGGTGTGATCTTACAACTTTTGAATTATTTTATAATCATTTCCATGAACCCGAATCTCAATAAACCGGTATTCTTTTCCGTAATGGCTAAGCCAGTCAGTTCGGCCTGTAATCTGAACTGTACTTATTGTTATTACCTCGAAAAGAAAAAATTATATCCGCAGGAAAAGAATTTTTTCATGTCGCACGAGCTGCTCGAAATATTTGTGAAGAATTATATATCAGCGCAGCAGGGACCTTTGATTAGTTTTGTTTGGCAAGGCGGAGAACCAACCCTTTATAGTACCGATTTTTTTAAGAAAGCTATTGAATTACAGCAAAAATATGCGGGAAAAAAAACTATCACCAATGCTTTTCAAACAAATGGGACAAGACTAACAGCAGAATGGTGCGAACTTTTCCGCAGGAATAATTTCCTGGTTGGGATTTCGATCGACGGACCCGAGCATGTTCATAACCTGCACCGGATAAACAAAGCCGGTAATCCTACCTTTTCGGGCGTAATGGATAGTATAGAAATGCTGAAGAAATACCAGATTGAATTCAATACATTAACGGTAGTTCACAGGGAAAGTCCAAAGTTTGCGCTGGAAATATACAGGTTTTTAAAGCAGATTGGGAGCGGTTTTATGCAGTTTATTCCTATCGTTGAACGTACTGCCCTCGAAGGTAACAATGAAGAGCTGAAACTGGTAAACCATTTATTCCGCAAAAAGGCCGAAGTAACTCCCTGGTCGGTGTTGCCCGAAGATTACGGACAATTTCTGATTACAATTTTTGATGAGTGGGTGCGCCACGATGTCGGTAAATATTTTGTACAGCTTTTCGATGTTACCTTGGCTAACTGGGTGGGCGAAAATCCCGGCTTATGTGTTTTCAACGAAACATGTGGCGATGCTGTGGTAATGGAATATAACGGCGATATTTATTCGTGCGACCATTTTGTGTATCCTGAATTTCGCCTGGGAAATCTGCGTAACAAGGGTTTGCAGGAAATGGTTACCAGCCCCGAACAATTAAGCTTTGGCATGAATAAGCTTAATAAATTACCAAGGTATTGTCAGGTATGCGAATACAGATTTGCCTGCCATGGCGAATGTCCCAAACATAGGTTTATGAAAACACCCGAAGGAGAATATGGTCTGAATTATTTATGTAAAGGGTATAAAATGTTTTTTAAACATGTCCATCCTTATATGCAGTTCATGGGCGATGAACTGGAACAAAAACGTCCTCCCGCCAATGTAATGGCATGGGCAAAAAAGATTATTCCGGGTAAATGAAGAAAAAGTGGATTCCAAAATTAAACTGATCAACTGAAACGGATCAAGTTATTGATATTTTTAATTACTTACTTTATTTCTTTAATAACACTTTCTTTAAAGTCTCTTTTATTTAAATATTAGGGG
>JAAUTT010000040.1 GCA_012031335.1 Bacteroidales bacterium
GGTGATGGATACTTTAGCAATATCAATATATTGAATCTCTCAGATGAAACTTAGCCTGGTCGGTAAATTCGGGAAAATTTCTGTCGATAATCTGCGCAAATGCTTTTCTTTTGTCAATATAACTTCCGAATATGCTGATATTGACCTATATTTCGAAAGAGGTTCTGCTTTTGAATACGATATATCTTACAATAAAGAAGTACTTTTGAGATTGCCCCGCGATGCCGAAAATACCGACGACAAAGCGCTGAATGCCGATATGACCCAAAGAGTTATGTATGGCCATGTTGGAAATTCGTCAACAAGTAAGGTAAAAATAGTTGCTCCTAAGAAATGTTATATTAACTTAAATACAAAATAGTACAAGGAAGTTTTAAAATTAAATCCTAAAGATTATGAAGAATACAAGTAGGTTAAGTATATTATTGATAGCAGGTTTTGTTGTTCTTGCCATTTTTATGTCCTCCTGTGGCGAACCCTGTATTGAAGGTAACGGAACTATGCGTACAGAAGATCGCGTTGTAAATAATTTTTCGAGTGTTGTGCTTTCGGGCGATATGGATGTGTTTATTATACAGGATACTATTACCGAGGTAATCGTTCAGGGAGATGAAAATCTGCTTCCTTATGTACTTACCGAGAATAGAAGTACGGGCACACTCGAAATTCGTAATGCCAATAACCGTTGTTTGAGAAGTTCAAGCCCAATAAAAGTCACTGTGCGTACTCCGGATATTTTCAGAGTGACCAATGCCGGGTCGGGTTATGTGAGTTGCGATTATGTTTTCAATAACCGTTTCGATGTGATTCTTAGCGGTTCAGGTGAGATTGATTGCTATAAGCTTGATACCCGCGACCTGAAAGTCACCCTGTCGGGTTCAGGACGAATTACCATGCAGGGTAAAACTCTTACATCCGACATGCTCATCAGCGGATCGGGTCGTATCAAGGCTTTCGATATGGATCAGGATGAATGTTATATCAATATTACCGGGTCGGGCGATGCTTATGTGTTTGTTTTCGATTATCTCAATGTGAAAATTCCAGGATCCGGCAGCGTATTTTTCAGAGGTGCTCCTGACCTTGATTACCGAATCGACGGGAGTGGCCGTGTGGTAGATAGTAATTAATGTATTATTGTTAAATATAAATGGATTGTTATTTAAGGTTTTATCTTTTTAGAACTTAAAAATTAGCAGTTCAAATGCCCAAATATTTTCAAATATTATTCAACTAGTAAAATTCAGAAAAATGAAAAATTTAAAATTTTATATGATGGCAGTGATTATAACTGCCGGTATTGCCAATGCTAATGCTCAGTATCGCGATAACGATTCAGGAAATGGGTCGGATGATGAAATCGTAACATTGCTGGGTAGTTCAAACCATGTTGGGGGTTACGGAGCTTTTCGGTAAGGTACTTCGGTATGGATAACCGCGATGGAGTTATGTTCGGAGGCCGTGGTGGAATTATTGTTGGTCACGGTATTTCGTTTGGTTTAACAGGAACCGGATTTTTAACACAGCCTTTATACGATCCTATGGTTACGGAAGATGCTATGGTGGTGGGTGGTTACGGCGGAATTTATATTGAACCCATTCTATTACCACGTTTTCCGGTTCATATTGCATTACCAATAACCATTGGCGGTGGTGGTATCGGTTATAGTATTAACCGTTACGACGATAATAACTGGGACCACAACTGGGATGAGGATTATACAAATGGTCGCGGATTCCTGCTGTTCGAACCGGGTATCGAAGTTGAATTCAATGTAATGCGTCACTTCCGCTTTGCAGTTGGTGCATCGTATAAGTTTACCTCAAAAATCGATCTGAGGTACGACAATGGAAACGGATCGCGTATTATTGCTCCTGATGCCCTCAATGGAGCAACGGTTGGAGTTACTTTTAAATTCGGATCTTTTTAAACCTTTATATACCTTCAAAAAGCTGTCCTTGGAAAAATGTTTTTCCAGGACAGCTTTTTTGTTTTACAGTTCATGGAATATTAAAATATTTTTCTGTTATGAAGAATCATAAATCCATCAGCATAAGATTTATTTTATCGAATAATTCGCCAACCCGCCCATTATCCCTACAATTTTATCAACAGCATACTGTCATTCTGAACAAAATAATGAAACTGCAAATTTTATCATGATACCCATGATTGATAGGTAATACAGACGATTTAAATGTAATCATGCCGAGAGTCAATTAATTATTTTTTGGCACTCAAATTATCATCTGCTTCTTCAAGCTCTTTTCGCTTTTTATCCTGATATTCATAAATCTTAGATTGAATAGCCGGGCTCGATAAACCTAAAATTTTCGCAGCTGCAACAGCCGCATTTTCAGGACTTAATATGGTTAGCGGAGCAACTCCCGATGGCATTCTAATGCTGGAGTATAAGTCAGCTCCGCCATATTTTTCGCTGTAAGGCGGACATGCAATAACAGGGCAATAGGTCTGGGCATCGGTAAAACCACTCAATGCATTACTCATTCCTGCAATCGTTATAAATACTACATTTTCTTTTTCATATTCTTTTATAAGATTATAGCATTTCAGTGGTACTTTATGAGCCGAGGCAATCCTTAATATACTTTTGATTTCAAAATGGCCAAGAGCATTGGCTATTTGTTCAGCCCATTCAAGGTCGGCTTTTGATCCCATTATAATCACTACTTTACTCATGTTCTTTTGTTTGTTAAAAAGGAATATTGGTAATCCATTGGTATAATTGCTACATAATCTTCAACACTTGCACCCGATAAGCAAGCTTCAATAATTTTTTTTTCCAATAGGCGATAATTCGGGTTTCAAGTATTTTGGTAATTCAGCCTTAAAAAAATCATAAAGAATTTCGGCACCAGCATCGTAACCCGATGTTTCTACTTCAACCTGTTTGTGAACCTGTAGAAAGCGCGAAGGTATTTTGGCTCCTTCAATTGTCAGGTAGTTTAACTCAAACCCTAATAACGGACAACGGGCAAATTGATATTGGTCGCTCCTGAGTTTTGCATTTCCTCTGCGGGTAAGATATTCGCGCATCAGTAATTGTGGTTTAAATCCGACCTTCCAGGCTCCAATATGCTGATTTGGAACAAGGGTATAACGCATGCGGGGTGTGTTAATAATCTGTTCAAGCAACAAATTGGCATGGGTAATCATTTGACCTGTTGCAAAGGGCCAATAAGAACCTACACCTTCGCTTCCCATTCCTCCTCCGTCAACAATACTCGGGTTTGCATGTCCGCGTGGCGATACAAGTCTCCACAACCATGCAAGTGCAGGTGGTAAAATATGAAATAATCCAACAATTCCATAAGTAGGATTTCCTTTTGTACATGGCGGAGTCCTAACACCAAAACTTCGGATATCAACCGTTACAGGCTTGTTCACAACATTTGGCACAATGTTTCTTGGAACAATAACCCGGGGGTTGGGGCATTTTTTACCAGGGCTGTCTTCGGTATGATCCCAGATTAATGCAGTACAATCCGGATTCGATTTTATATTCAGAAATAGTAAAGGATCTTTGGGTTTAATTGTAAGCTTTTCGAGAAATGGATCATCGCCATAATCGTTAATGCTGTCGACTCTTATAAACCAGGCATTTTCAGCATCCAATACGGTAAGTTTACCATTGTTTTTTTGAATGGAGGGGTGGCATAAAGCCATATCGTCGGTAACCGGATTAAATGAACAAAAGAGAGGGAAGTTAATTAACCTCTTCTCGCCGGTCACCGTATTTTCCCCGATAAGTACCTGTCCGTTTTCTTCTCTTACAATGTTTTGGAGCATCTCACTCTTACCGCCGCCACTTGCTCCCTCATGCATAAAAGTAGTAATATTGTCATACGGACTAACTGCCTGAACCGTTGAGCAGTGGGCGGTTACCCAGCCTTCTTTTTCTCCTTTGGTAAGTAAAGCTCCATACAGGCCCTTTTTTGCACTTGGTCCCGGATACAGATTATACGAAAATATTTCATGAAGATTCTCGGAGCGTTTATGAACAACTACCTGTTTCCCATTGAAATGGGTATGCCTAAAAGTTGGAGCAACATAAATAACCGAATCGATGGAATAATCGTGTGGCAGTTCATCAATGGGAATAATGCTTTGTAGCATGGCAAGACCCATTGCAAAAACCGGCATTGGCAGGTGCTATAGCTATCCCTCCCGAGCCGATTTTATCACGGCCAGCAAAATAAAAAAATACGGCTAATTCCTGAGATTGAAGCCAGTTGATCGTTTCTTTTCTTAAAATATCGAATTCATATCCAAATTTATCGGCAAACCTTTCCTTGTCACTTGGCAGATCATCGGCTATTGCCATGGTGTCAGGATCCCGGCGTCTCATATACGATTCAGTGTAATTAGCCGAGATGCCGTTGGTTACCCTATGGACTAAAGCTTCAGTAATTTCACCTTTACCTGGAATATCATATTTTACTTCGTAGCTGCTTTGATCATTTCCAACTGCAGCGTCTGCAAGCTGTTTCACTGTATCAAAGGTTTTATATGATTTACAGCCACTAAGTACTACAAGAACATCGTCCGGTAAACTGATCCTTCTTTTCTCAAGTTTTTTAAATAAATTATTCATACTATTATATTTTAATCATTGATAAAAATTTGAAGTTCGAGTATTAGTCTCATGCATGTAGAACATTTATGTTTATTCTCCTTTTATCGTAATTGATAAAAAGATAAGGTATTGTCAAAAGAGACGGATGTTGAAGTCGTGTTAAGAAGTGTTTGGCCCATGAAACACTGTCTGTATTATCGGAAACGGAATAAAAAATTGAGCGGTTTCTGATTGAGCATATGACAGTGTATTTTTTCATGAATAAGTTTGTTGGCAAAGATAAGTATATTACTTAATAAATGAAGTAATACTTAATATTTATTCTCAAAAATTTGGCGGGGATTGTATCCAGATTAATTCGCTCAGGCCGTCGTTGTTATTTATCGCATTGTGGGGGAGTTTTGCATTAAAGTAAATATTATCCCCCTGTTTTAAAATGTAACTTTTTTGGTTCAGATCAAATCTGATCTGACCCGAGAGTATATGACAGAAAATCTGCCCGTGATTACTTGTAAATAATCCTTCGATCCCCGAAGCTTTTGCAAAACGGACCAGATAAGTATCCATTTGTTTATTGATATCGTGATTGGATAACAAATAAATAATGGTTCCCGATTTGTTTTGGTCGATATATTTTATGTCGTTTTGGAGGACAATCGGGTTGTTTCCTAGCGATTCGTTTTCGCCAACCAGTTCTCCTACAGTGGTATGAAGTTTATCTGCAATCGTCTTAAGTGTTAAAATAGAAGGAAAGGATTTCGATTTTTCTATCTGGGATAGTGCACTCGGGCTAATCCCAACCTTTTCGGCAAGTTCGTTGAGGTGCAGATTAAGTAACTCTCTCTTTTTTTAATTCTTTCTCCTATACGATTCATCATTAAAACGCTTTTTTGTACAAATATAACGATTAATTTATTTATTAAGTATTACTTCATTTATTAGAGTTGTTGTATTGAAAACCTGGAGTAGATTAATAGGTAAATACAATAATTTATTTGGCGTCTGTTTGGTAAAACATCGATAAAAAGATATTGGGAACAATGATGCGGATACTAAAAAAGCTAAAACTCTCCTGATTTTAAAATACAGTTTTGGTTCTATGTATTGAGTAAGTTTATTTAAAATGAGTTAAATCCCATGCATTTTTCCATTCCAACACAATTTTTCTGGCAGGTTCTTCATAAATCATCTATCGCTATATTATTTTTCACTTACAGCAATTTATTACAATCACACAGAAATATTATTGCCAAGTTAATCAGGCATTTATTCTATAATGCGTAGCTCATACCAAACATAACCGAAAACCGCTGTGAAGGGTATTGGTTCCAATACTGGTATTGACTGGCTGCCAGGTTGCGAAACTGGATAAATCCCGAAAGTATTTTAGTATAACGGTATTCCAGCAGCAGGTTTATATCCACTGCGCCTTTCAACTCAAGGGCATCGTCGGTTCGAACGTAGGGTTTGGCATATCTTTTTCCTAAGTAATAGGTTTCAAGGCTTGCTATAATTTTATTTCTCAGATTATAGCGGGTGTTAAAGGTCATGTCGAATTTAGGTTTATGCCATGCATAAAGCTCTTTGGTGAGGTTATAGCTGTTGTAATTAGCATTAAGTGCAAACCAAGCGATTCGGTGGCATCCCAGGTAATTTCGCCGACAGGTTAAAATATCTCCTTCGTCGTACACTACTTTAAACTGGTTCCATAACAAGGATGAATCGTTTACATAAAAATAATAGTTATTGGCTGTGTATATCCCCAGCTTAACAATGTAACTCGATTTGGTTCCAAGATTTCCTTTTACCCCGCCATACAAGTTGAGCTTGCTGTCGGTATTGCGCACAACAAGGTCGGGGCGGATGTATGGGTTTTCCCAGGCTATATTGTGGTAGGCATGGCTTTTTACATCGCCCGACAGGCTAATAAAGGGAACAATTACATCTTTAACAACATTGAACTGGAAATCGATTTTGGGATATAGTTTCAGGTAATTGCCGTCTTCTTCGTGGGCAAAATAGATACCGAAACCGGCATTCAGCTTGTACTCGTCGGTTTGCAGCAAAATGTAAGGGTTTACGTTAAAAAGAGCACTGGTTAGCGAATCCAGGTTTTCGCTTCTCTTAAAAAGTTCAAAACCGGTATTTAATCCCACAAAATTATTTTTGAATTGCCTGCTGAAAGCTCCGGTTATTCCCACCTGATGCTCGTTGTGTTTGTATTTGTCCTGTGTAAATGGTAATTCACAAGTCCCAGATATAGTAATTTAGAAGAATCGGTGTGGGTCGACTGCACGCCACCATTAGTGCTAAAGTGGATAAAATTACTGCGTATATTCCTTTTTCAAGAGAAGTGTCCAGGGTAGACCGGTAACCATAATGATGCACCGTTTTACTGTTGAAGTTCAGATCACCGAATAGCTCAGCCTTTTTAAGAAAACGTTTTCCATACACGGAGGCGTCATTATCGGAATAACCAGCAAATACTTTTTTGTCGTTTTCGAGTTTCACTTTCCCCGACGATGAATAATGTTTATAATATATGCCTCCTGTTCCTTTTCGTGAGCGTAAGTTGTTTATAAACAGCTCTCCATATGCCGAAGAGTAGTTTCCAAGCCCCAGCTTGAAATAAGTTTTATAAAGCTTTGGAAGTGTTCCCTGACTCATTTTGGCAGCTCCAATGGGAGTTACCTCGAATCCTGTTTCAACTTTGGTGGAGGTGATCCCATACTCGAAATTGGGGCGGATGATTACCGAGTCGTTTATTTTAGGAAGTACATTGATTTTAAAAGCATCGGAGATAACAGGCTGATAGGGTTTAACCACTTCCACCTCTTTTTGATAGGCGATTGCGCCATAAGCTGAAATGTGAATGCGGCCATAAGTAATAACAGCAGACTTGCTTTACGAGCGTGATGTATGTTGTTTTTTAAGTTCATATCGATACACAGTTTTTCAAATTCTACACTATCTTATTTAATCTGCTTTTTGTTCATGTCAATTTCCAGGTCGGGTTGCTGACCAATGTTTTCAACATTTGGATTCGACGCTTTAATTTGCGATTGTTTTTCTTTGGCCATCGCCAGAATTCCATCGTCGGGCACCTCGTAATAGTCAACAATGCTCTTGAGCGTCTGATATGCCTGGAACTCGTCCTTTTTATCCACATAAATATCGCTTAGCAAAATAAAGCTTTTGCCTAACCAGAACTGATGAGGGGTGTTTTTTTCAATAAAGTCGAGCACTTCTTTTTCGGCAGCATCCTTTTTCCCCTGTTGGTAAAGAATGTCGGCAACAAGGTATTTGGCTTCAGCGCCTTCGGCGCTTTTTACATCTTTGGCTAGGGTTTTAAACTCATCGAGGGCAGCCACTTTATTATCTGTTTCGTAGTGAGATTTTCCAAGCATATAGCGCACCTCGCGTTGAAGTTCCGTTGGAAGTTTTTCTGTTTTTAAAAGCTCGGCACCGGCATAAATAGTACCTACATAATCGTTGAGTTTAAAGTTACAACGCATTATACCCAGCCTGGCATCTGTAATATTGCTGTTTATTTCGCCTTCCTGCACCAGCCGTTTGTAGGTGTTAAGGGCCGACTGATAATCTTCATCGGCATAATAAATTTCGGCAGCATTAGCGAGGGCCTGTTCGGTGAACATACTACGGGGTTGTTCCAGCACGTATTCGTAACCTTTCAGGGCTTCGTCGGGTTTGTTTTTCATGCGGCTGCAGTCGGCCAGGTAAAAATGAGCATTCGTAACAAAGCTGCCTTGGGGAAATTTATTCAGATATATATTGAAGTTTTCACTTGCTTTTTCGCAGTTTCCTGACATATACAGGTTTTCGGCAGCGCGGTAAAGCATCGAATCCTGTTCAGAAGTACGTACATTGGCAAATGAGCCCAGTGTTTCCACATAAGAGAAATAGCTCTGGGCATCGTTGGTGCTGGAATAAACATTCTTTAATCCGGCAAGTGCGTCCCTGGCATCGTTGGATCCGGGATAATCGGCAATTACTTTCTTGTAGTAGTTAATGGCATCTGCATCCTTATCGCGGTTGTAATTGATAAGTCCTAACTGAAGCAATGCTTTGGGTGCGTAGCTGCTCTTGGGGTAATCCTTCAACAACCGGTTGTAGGTTGATATTGCCAGGTCAGGTTTCTCCATAGTCACATAGCTGCGCCCCATTTCATAAATGGCATCGTCAGTATATCCCGAAGCGGGATAGCTTTTGAGCAATTGATTCAGTGTTTCTATTTTCCGCTCGTGTCTGTTAACCAGTCCCAGGGTAAATCCTTTCTGGAAAAGGGCGTAGTCCACTCCCGATACACCCATGTTGATAGCTTTTTCGTAATTTTCTGCTGCTGTCCAGTAAGTCGAACTCATCAGGTAACAATCGCCGATACGGTTATATGAGTCGCCTACCGTACTTACACGTGCATCCTTCATCACCGAGGCGTAGCGTTTAAACCACGTCATGGCTTCGTTGTACTGTTTTTGGTTAAAATAGCAGTAGGCAATGTTATAATTAGCCGCTTCGAATTCTTCGAGGGTCGGGGCTCCTGATGAATTCAGAAATTTATTGTAATGGTCAATGGCGGCTGCATAATCGCCCAGGCGGTAGTATGCCTCACCTTTCCAATAGTTGGCGCGGGCGGCAAGAATACGGTCATATTGGGCATTCTGCAGTGATTTGTCGAACAAGTCGATGGATTCCTCAAACCGTAGGTTATTATATACTTCCAGTCCGCGAAAAAAAGCAATTCGTTGGTGTGCTTTTTTGATGGTGTTGTCCTTTTGCCTGATTTTCTCTATCGATTCCAGGGCTGCCTTGTAATTTCTGGTGCTTGAATAGGCTAGTGCCAGGTAATTGTAGGCTTCGTCGCTGCGTTTCGAATTGGGAAAAGCGGCAATATATTCCTCAAAGGCGCGCACAGCTTCATTAAACGGTGAATAGGAGAGCTCATAGGTTACTATGGCATAATTGAAGAGGGCACTTTCTTTCATGTCCTCATTATAATTCATTTTCGAAGCCGAGGAGAAAGCCAGGCGGGCTTTGTTTTTATCTTTCAGGCGTATGTAGCAATCGCCCAGGTGATATAGGGCATTTTGGGCAACAGCATTGTCGGCACTCGAAATTCGTTCGAAATATTTTATTGCATTTTGATAGTCGCCGGTTTTATAGTAGGAATAGGCAAGTTCGTATTTGTCATCCTGCGATGGGGCCTGAGCCTTTTCCATATATTTTTCAAGGTAAGGTATGGCTTCCCCGTATTTATTAAGCTTGTAGTACGATTCGCCTATGATGCGCGACATTTCGGCCATCCGTTTTTCAGTCACTGAGTCGAGCAGGGTAGGAGCATATTCCACAACCCTGTCGTATTTTTCTGCAGGAAATATATTTGAGAGATATAGTAAGGGACAATTGCAGCAAACGTCTCGTCATCTTTCAACCGCAGAAAGCCTTCGAGTGCCGACTCATAATTTTTTTGTATGTAGAGGATATGGGAATAATAATACAGGGCAGGAGAGGTGTATTTGGTGTCGATGTCCTTTATTTCGGCGAAGGCAACACGGGCCTTTTCGTAGTTGCCATCCTGAAAATAGCAGTAACCTGTTTGAAAATAATACTCATGACGCTGATCTTCGCTGAGAGCATTGGGTTTGACCTGTTCGAACCACTCAAGCGCCCGGGCGTATTTTTTATTGTTATACTGGTAGCGGCCCATATGGAATTTAGCCTCATTTTGCCTTGAGTTTTCGGGATTTTCACTGATAAAAACTGCCAGCAGATACTCAGCATCGGCATTAAACAGCTCTACAGCGGAAAGGGCTGCATAATATTGCGCGTTAGCCTTTATTTCGGTTTGATTAAAGGCCGGATCTTGTGTCACCTGCTCGAAACAGCGTCTGGCTGCACCGTATTTTTGCTTCTCAAACAACTCAATACCTGTTTTATAGGTAGTGGCAGGGTCGGTAAGATGCAGCGTTTTCTGTGCGAACGCAGGTACGCAGGCTACAAGCAAACTGAGTGTGATGATTTTTCGAATCATAAAATATCTTTATTTATGCTAATTCAGAAAGTTTTGGAGTAATTAAAATTGCAATAAAAAAATAAATGCCAGCCAAATTTTGTTTCAGGAAGAACAACCGGTTTTATTTCATTCAAAATACACATAGGCATTCAGGTTAAATTACTGTTCCAACAGGTAAATTTAGGATTTATTCCCCGGAGCCTGTTTGAAAAGTTATCAAATCTATTAACACAAAACTGTTAATTACCCGTTTTATTGTAATTTTAGCGGCAAAAGTAGCAACAGCATAATGGAAAAGGAACCTATCATTACTTTCGTCAATGCCGATATTCTGCAGGCCGATCATGTGGTTTTAAAGAACGTTACCCTTACTATCCCCAAGGGCGAATTTGTTTACCTTATCGGGAAAGTTGGCAGCGGTAAAAGCAGTCTGATAAAAACCATGAATGCCGAAATACCCCTGATTAATGGCGAAGGTACTGTTGCTGGTTTCGATCTCCGGAAACTGAAAAATCACAGATTCCTTTTTAAGGAGAAAGTTGGGTATTGTGTTTCAGGATTTTCAGCTGCTGACGGATCGCCCTGTTTTCAATAATCTTGAATTTGTGCTGAGAGCCACTGGATGGAAAAGTCAGCCCGAGATTAAGAAACGTGTGGAAGAGGTACTCGAAAAAGTGGGAGCTGCCAATAAAGGTTATAAAATGCCGCATCAGCTTAGTGGCGGCGAACAACAGCGTGTAAGCATAGCACGTGCACTGCTGAATGAACCTGAAATAATTCTGGCCGATGAACCAACAGGAAATCTCGACCCGGATTCGTCCGAAGATATTTTGAAATTACTGATGGAGATAAGCTATAACGAGCGCACCGTGGTGATGGCTACACATAACTACACCTTGTTAAAAAGGTTTGTTGCCCGTACCATCAAATGCGATAAAGGACAGCTCGAAGAAGTAAACCAGTCGGAAGAAATAGATTTCAGTGGATTAATGGAGTAAATACCTCAATTCTGTCGCTGTATTTCAGTTTTTTGGTTTCCCGCTGCCAGATTCGTCTTTAGGGATTCCATTCGGACCTTTTTTCTTTTCTTTTGGTTTATTCCGGATATATACAAGTTTACTGTTCGATTTATCTCTTTCCCGCTCATCTACTTCAAAATGCTTTTTAAGCGATTTGAGCATGGGGGTGAGTTTCGAAAATCCAAAGTTACGGGCATCGAAGTCGGGTTTCTTTTTGATAATCATACCACCAACATCACCCAGAAAGGCCCATCCGTTTTCGTCGGCAACATCGTTAATGGAATCCGAAATAAGGTTGAGTGTCTTATTATCTACTTTCAGGAGTGTTTTCTTTTTCTCGGCCGATTGATTTTTTTCGGGAGAAGTTTCTGAAGTATTCGATTGTCTTTGCAGAATTTCGAGGTAAATAAATTTGTCGCAGGCAACAATAAATGGATTGGGCGTTTTTTGTTCTCCAATGCCAATCACTTTCATCCCTGCTTCTCGCAGACGAAGAGCGAGCCTGGTGAAATCGCTGTCGCTGCTTACAATGCAAAAGCCATCTACTTTTCCGGTATAAAGAATGTCCATGGCTTCAATGATCATGGCCGAATCGGTAGCATTTTTGCCGGTTGTATAGCTGTATTGCTGAATTGGCGTAATCGCATTTTCGAGTAATACTGCTTTCCAGCCCGAAACGGTAGGTTTTGTCCAGTCGCCGTATATTCTTTTGAATGTTGGCGTTCCCAATTTGGCTATTTCTTCGAACATCCCTTTCACATTGTTATAGGGCACATTGTCGGCATCTATTAAAACAGCAAGTCTTAATTCGGATTTCTGATCCATAATTATTCTTTTTTCGGGTTACCTTTTATGGATGCAAGATACTGAGAATAATATTTTCTGCTAATAAACGGTTAAATTCCTCAGCTTTTGCCAATCGCTCCTGATTAAGCCTTTTTATCTTCGTTATTGCCTTTTGGCACAACAGGCCCGACTGTTCTCTTTCCTGGTTCATTTCGGCCGAAAGTAATGACCGGCAATCAGGTCGGGACCAAAATTCCAGAGGGCAACGGTTTTATCAAGCGAAGCCGATGCCAGATATTTACCCGATGGGTGAAACGCCACTTCGTTTACAGCGCTGGTGTGACCCGACAGCTCCGCAAGTTT
>JAAUTT010000041.1 GCA_012031335.1 Bacteroidales bacterium
TGCAAGTTTATCTGAACATCCGAAGTAGCTCCGTTGCGATGCAACCCAACTGTGTCCTTTCCTTCAGGAAAGGTAAACCAGCTGTAGGAGGCGTTTCCGGGATTGTAAACTCCCATTCTGAAGG
The DNA here is from genome assembly GCA_012031335.1 of Bacteroidales bacterium. Next base: position 125 of record JAAUTT010000041.1, read on the forward strand.
CATCGGGACTATTTGTGATTACCTTGGCAGTAATAAACAACAGGGAATCATTCAGAGCTTCCTGCTGCTCAACTGCGTTCCCCTGCCAAATGAAGGTTTTTGTTCCGGGAATCAGGATTGTTGAATCAGTAACTTCCGCGAATTTATCACTTGAGTAAGTGGTGGATATTTTAGTTCCGAAACTATCAAACAAAGGTTGATACAGACCCAGTACCAGAAAACTTCCACCAAAAGCAAAAATGAAACGAAATGTGGCCAGAGTGGTTCTTTTCCTTTCCATCTGCGGTCATAACTCCCATTAACGATGCGTATGGTACATTAATGAGTGAGTATATAATCATCATTAGGGAAAAGGTAACATAGGCATAAACCAGCTTACCGGTTGCGCTAAGTTCGGGAGTTGTAAAAGTTAAAATACCAATTATGCCGAATGGAAAAGCAATCCAGAGTAAATAAGGCCTGAATTTCCCCCAGCGGGTATTGGTACGGTCACCCATTATTCCAATCAGCGGATCGATAAATGCATCCCCAACGCGGGTAATCAACATCATAAATCCGGCAGCGGCAGCAGTAATGCCAAATACATCCGTGTAAAAGAACATCAGGTACATGCCAAAGAGCTTCCAGAACATGGATGAGGCTGCGTCGCCAAAACCATAACCGATTTTCTCTTTCAAGCTTAACTTTTCTTTTGTCATCGTCTCATTTTTTAAGGTTAGTTACTTAATAGTCATTTAAAGGTGGAAGTCTGTTTTATTTTTTACAAGGGTAATTACTTTTTTGTATTTAGCCATAAAAATAAAAAAATTATTCATTCATGCAATCGATTGAAAAAATCTTTCTAAATCTTATCGTTCTGCCAAATCTTAAATTGAATATAGGAGGCATAATGCCAGAAACTTAGTATTTTCTTTATTTTGTTGAAAAATCTTTTTAAACGGTTTGTTTTTAATGAATTATATTCGTGAATTAATTTCTTTCATCCATGGACGTACTATTTCGACTGATATAAATATTTATAATAGTCTTTTCGGTTATTACTTGGTTTTATTGCCGGTGGACTCATTGGTTTAAACCGGGAAAGTATTCACAGAGCGGCTGGGTTTCGTACACATATGCTAATTTGTATGGGCTCTTGTTTGATTATGCTGATTTCCATTTATATACCTCAGGAATATAGCGATTATAAAGGAGGTGATCCTGGCAGAATTGCTTCCCAGGTTGTAACAGGAATTGGTTTTTTGGGTGCCGGAGCAATTATTAAACTGGGTGATCATATTAAAGGATTAACTACCGCTGCATCCATTTGGGTGTCGGCAGCTATTGGTTTGGCCATAGGGGCCGGAATGCTTTGGGTTTCGCTTGCAGCCACAATTTTTGTACTTATTGCACTGATTGCTATGGAAAAGCTCTCCAGAGTTATTTTTAATAAGAAATCTTTCAAATCGTTGATCTTACAAATTGACCAACCCAATTTTGATCTGGCATTGATTGAAAAAATGTTAAAACAGCATAGACTCAGGTTTGAAATTGTATTATATCATCATAATACAACCCAAGGTTTTTTAGATGTTGAATTTTTAATTGCCGTACCTGTAAAATTCAATATGGAAAACTTCCTCAACAAGCTTTCGGTGATTCCAAATCTAAAAGAGGTATCCGTTAAAAGTAATGGGTTAAGTATTTCCTAAATGATTTTCAAAAAGCATTAACAATGAGGATTCTTCATACATCCGATTGGCATCTTGGTAAATACCTCAATGAATTTTCGCGGCACGAAGAACAGAAGCTGGTTATGGATGAGATATGCGAAATTGCTGAGCGAGAAAAGGTTCAAGCTGTTGTAATTGCAGGCGACTTATTCGATACGTTTAACCCTCCCACAGAATCAGTTGAACTGTTGTATAAAACCCTGAAACGCCTTGCCAGCAATGGTACAAGAGCGGTAATTGCCATTGCAGGCAATCACGATTCGCCCGACAGAATTGAAGCACCTGATCCCCTTGCAAGAGAATGCGGGATAATTTTTGCCGGTTACCCTCATTCGGTTATTCCTGTGTTCGCATTGGAAACGGGTCTTTCGGTAGATATCAGCGATCAGGGATTCTTCAGTCTCCGAATTCCTGGTACCAAATTCCTGTTAAGAGTAATCGTTACTCCTTATGCAAACGAATATAGAATGCGAACTTTTCTTGGTACCGATAATCCCGAGCAAAACCTGAGGGAATTACTGAAATCCAGATGGAACAAAGTTGCAAATTTGTATTGCGATAATAATGGGGTAAATCTCATGGCAGCCCATTTGCTATTTGCAGGTAATGGTCAGGATATTCCTGAAGAACCTGAGGATGAAAAACCAATATTACATATTGGTGGAGTTCAGGTTATTTATACCGAAGATATTCCTTCACAGATTCAATATACAGCTCTGGGACATCTGCACCGGCGGCAATTTGCCAGGCAGGAAAAATATCCGGCGGTTTACCCTGGAAGTCCGCTGGCCTATAGTTTTAGTGAAGCAAATCAGAAAAAATATGTTCAGATTATTGATCTGGAACCCGCATCCGAACCCATAATATCTTCAATTGAACTAACCAGAGGTAAAAAATTACTCCGCAAAAGAGCCCTAAGCACTGCCGAAGCAATTTCCTGGCTGGTGGAAAACCCTGATGCTCTTGTTGAATTAACCATGGTAACCGAACATTACCTCACGGCAGATGAGAGAAAAAGAATCGGATCGGCACACAAGGGTATAGTTAATATTATTCCTGAAGTAATAAACAAGGAGAGTTTAGCATCTCATCAGCATATCGATCTCACCCGGAATATGACCGAGCTTTTCCGGGAATATTTTCACATACAAAAAATCAACTCCCAAACGAGGATATCATGAACCTTTTCAGGGAAGTTTTATCAGAGGAAGAGCCCGGTTAACATTCGAAAAATTAAGATTATGATTCCCATTTCGCTTACATTACAGGGTATATATTCCTATCAAACTAAACAAACCATCGATTTTACAAGGTTAACTGCTGCTGGTATATTTGGAATCTTCGGACCGGTAGGAAGCGGAAAATCGACTATCCTGGAGGCTATCACCTATGCACTTTATGGACGTACCGACCGGCTTAACCTTTCGGGCGATAACCGGAATTATAATATGATGAATCTCAAATCGAATGAGTTACTCATTGAATTTGTATTCCGCACCGGCAAAGAAAATGACGAATTTTTATCAGTTGTTAGGAGCAGGCGAAACAGCAAACAGTTCGACGATGTTAAAGCCCTCGACCGGTCAGCCTTTCAAAAGTATAACAATGAGTGGGTGCCTGTGGAGGTAGGTTTGCTGGAAGAAGTTATAGGGTTAAGTTATGATAACTTTAAACGGACTATTATCATACCTCAGGGTAAATTTCAGGAGTTTTTATTGCTTGGAAACAAAGAACGGACCCAGATGATGAAAGAACTTTTCAATCTGGAAAAAGTTTGAACTTTATTATAAGGTTGTTTCCCTCGAAACAAAAACCAGCCAGGAAAAACAGCTGATCGATTCCAATCTTCTTCAATTGGGCGAAATTACTCCTGAAGTGATTGTTCAGGCTGATGCCTCGTTAAAACAAAATCGCCTTGAAATTGTCCGGGATACTCAATGTCTGGTGTTGAAACAAAAGGAGGAGGAAAGCGCACGAAAACTGAAGGAACTCATTGGTCAGGCTGTGGCTTTCGAAAAACAGTTACAGGAGCTGAAAAAGCAGGAAGCAAGTATCAACGAACTGGAAGTAAAGCTTAGTGAATTTGAATATTGCCGGATGCATTTTCAGGGACACCTTGAGGCTTTTAACGCCGGAGAAAAAAGAGTAAATTCACTTCAACAGTATATTACAAATGATGAAAAAACACTTCAGGTTTTAAAATCCCGGCTTAAGGAATCTGAAATCGTGTTCGAACAGTTAAGAATTGATTATGAGCAAAGGGAGGGACTGAAACTTCAAGCCGAAGAACTTGCTAAAGTTTCGCGAATACTGGAATTACAAAAGCTAAACAACCAATTAAAGGAACGTGTTTCCAACGGTGAGAAATTTCTTACAGAAACAAAAAATAAGATTTTTGACTTAAAGCTTGAGTTGGAAAAGTCCTTGGATGAAATCCGGATTAATAAGTCTCAGATTCCCGATATGAAAAGGCTATCGGAGGCTAAGGATTGGTTCACCATTAATGAACTGATTGGCAAATCGGAGCTGGAAATTGCTCAGGAACTTAAAGTCCTCGCTGAGGAAATGGAAAAACTGGATCAGCAAAAGGCAATGCTTTTTAATAGCGATTGTTTTACTGGAATTGCAGTTACCGAAACCTTCGAAAATGTAATAACAGCTTTAGAAGTGAAGAAAAGGTTGCACCTGACAGCAATTGAAATTCTTCGGATGGAAAATCAACATTTTCAGGTTCAGCTTAAACTGGGAGAATATGCTTCGGAGTTAAAAGATGGAGAACCCTGCCCACTCTGCGGCTCTTTAGCTCATCCGGTTAAGTATAACGCCAGCGATTTAGCCGGAATGCTTTCCAAATCAAACAATGAACTGAAAATCCATGAAAATGCTATTGAAGCAATTAACAATGGAAGTAAGAAATTATCCGAGCTAAACACCATTTTATGTTTTAAAAGAGAGGCACAAGTCCGGATTTTAGCAAAACAAAAGGAAAACAACGAAAAACTTTCAATACACAAGCAGTTGTTCATTTGGGCCGGGTTTCAGACTAAGGAGAGCGTGGAAAGTGAATTTACCAAAGCCCAACATTTGCAAAAATTAGTTAGTGAAAAGGAAGAAACCCTCGAAAAAATGAGGACTCAGCTCGAAAAAGAAACGCAGGCAAGTGAAAAATATTTAAAGGTAGTAGACGAACTGAAGCGGAATATGCTGGAATATGCTACTGAAGCGGCAACAGTACAAAATCAGTTAAAAATTATTGACCTTTCCTTGTATCAAAATTCCAATGTAGAATATTGAAAAGGAAGGGGATTTACTGCTGCAAAAATATGCAGCCATAGAGTATCGTTATTTGTCGCAGCAAAAAGCTATTCAGGATTTACATAAGCAGCATGATATGCTGATTGGAAGGATTGAAGCCAACAACACATTGCTTGGACAAGAAAAGCTTACCATCTCCGGATTAGCGGACAAGATAAAAGAGCAATTGCAGGTTTCGGGCAAAACACTGGAAGAAGTGCAGGAAATATTGAAGTGGAAGCCCGACCTGAAAACCCAGCGGGAAATAGTTCAGAAATTCAGGAGGGATTTAGATTTTGCATCGCGACAGGCTACCAGCTTCAGAACTATTATCGGAGATCAGCATTTCAACGAAGACGGGTATAACCAATTATTAATGGTAATTAAAGAGCTAACACAAACCATTGAATCAAAAAACCGCCTTACAGGGAAAATGGAAGCTGACCTGGCAAGGCTTAAAGCCGATTTCGAAAAAACAGAGAAGCTAAAAATACTTGCAGCTTCGCTCGATATAAGACTCGAAAACATAAAGACTCTCAAGCAACTTTTTAAGGGAAGTGGTTTTGTAAATTATATATCTACAGTTTATCTGCGCGATCTGTGTCATTTTGCCAACGAACGATTCTTTAAACTTAGTGGTCAGAAGCTGAGCCTCGAAGTTACTGAGGATAATAGTTTTGAAGTGCGCGATTTTATGAATGGCGGAAAGACCCGGAATGTTAAAACACTTTCGGGTGGTCAAACCTTTCAGGCGGCCCTATCGCTGGCTCTTGCGCTGTCGGATAATACCCGGAAGGAAAGCGGGCATAACGAAAACTTTTTCTTTCTCGATGAGGGATTCGGTTCGCTAGACAAAAAATCGCTCGATGTGGTTTTTGATACCCTTAAATCTTTACGCCGTGAGAACAGAACTGTAGGTATTATCTCTCATGTTGAGGAAATGCAGCAGGAAATAGATATCCATTTACGTGTCGAAAACCATGAAGATAGAGGAAGTATTGTGGAAAAGAGCTGGGAAAGTTCTAAATTCAACAATTAATAGCTGCTTCTTCCCAATCAGGAAAACTTCTGAATCCTGATCACATCTCAGTAAATTTCTGTTGTTTTTTGCTTTGAAATCCTCAGGTTATTCTTATATTCTTAGCGTTAAACTTGATTAAAAATGCATCAGGAGTCGCTGGAAAAACTTAAGATATTAGCAGGAGCTGCCCGGTACGATGTATCATGTGCCTCCAGCGGTACTGAACGCGGGAATCCAGGTAAAGCACTGGGAACCGCCAGTCCATGGGGTATTTGCCACAGCTTTGCCGATGACGGCCGTTGTATATCTCTCCTGAAAATAATGCTTACCAACAACTGTATGTACGATTGTGCCTATTGTATTAACCGCAAAAGCAATGATGTACCACGTACCACTTTTTCGGTAAAGGAACTGGTTGATCTTACCATTGAATTTTATCGCAGAAATTATATCGAAGGACTTTTTCTGAGCTCAGGTGTGGTTAGAAGTCCCGATTATACCATGGAGCGTATGGTACGTGTAATAAAAGATTTGCGTCAGGTTCACCGTTACAACGGCTACATTCACATGAAAAATATTCCTGGTACAAGTGCACAACTTACGCGGGAAGCAGGTTTATATGCCGATAGGTTAAGTGTTAATATCGAAATATCGACCGAAAAGAACCTGAAATTCCTGGCACCTGATAAAGATTATCAGGGTATTATTAAACCTATGGAATATATCCACCAGGGAATACTCGAAAATAAAGAAGAAAGGCGAAAATTCTATAAACTTCCCAAGTTTGCTCCTGCAGGCCAGAGTACCCAATTAATAGTAGGTGCCACCCCCGAATCGGATAAGCAGATTCTTAGTCTGGCCTCATCGCTTTACAGTGGTAATAAACTGAAAAGGGTATATTATTCGGGTTTTATACCTGTTAATGCCTACGATAAGCGATTACCAGTCATTTCCGAACCGCCTGTTGTGCGGGAACACAGGCTTTACCAGGCCGACTGGTTGTATAGGTTTTACCGTTTTAAAATAGATGAAATTGTGAGCGATACACACCCAAACCTCGATTTGGAAATTGATCCCAAATTAAGTTATGCCCTTCGACATCCCGAAATATTTCCCATCGATATAAACCGTGCCGATTATGAAATGATTCTCCGGATACCCGGTGTTGGACCAAAATCGGCTCAGATGATTATTGCAGCACGTAAATTTGGGCAACTTAACGCTTATAAAATAAAGAAACTGGGTGTGGTAATGAAACGGGCCCAGTACTTTATTACTTGTGGTGAATTAAGGGCATCGAACCTTGTTAACGAAATGCAACCCGAATACCTGAAAAAACTTTTTATCCGAACAGGTTAAGGAAAAGCGAAAAGCCGACGGAGCTTTCCAGTTGTCTCTATGGTAATGGATTATTGAACCTACATTATGAAAATACTTTTATACGATAAAACTTTTGATGGATTTTAAGTCTCATTTTGAGTCGTTCAGTTGCAAATTGCTGCCTGATAGCATCGTGGGATTTGATGACAATGAAACTCAATTGTGGTCGGAGAAAACTTCGATAACCACCGATCCTGAAAAAGCCTCCAGAGTTTGGGAAGCACTTAAAAAGCGACTGACTTCCCGGGCTTATGATGCCGTTTACCGGATTCATTTGTCGGGAGCACCTGGTGCTGATATGATTCTGTACCGGTTTTTGGTAAAAGTTTTCACTTCAAGGGCTAATATAGAGGAGAATTATGCTGACGCCGATGTGCTTAAAATTAAAATCTGGATAAGCAAATATGCAAGGAAGCCGAGAGGATGCGACAATTTATAAGGTTTCAGAAAACAGCCGATAACATATATTATGCCTCTGTAGATCCGCAATTCAATGTTATACCTCTGATTGTTAAACATTTTAGCGAAAGATATGCCGATCAGCAATGGATTATTTACGATAGCCGGCGAAATTATGGGTTTCACTATAACCTGGACGAAACGAATTTGATCGAACTCAATTCAGAACAGGTAAACCCCTTGAACGGTAAGGTAAATGAACATATTCTGGCCAATGATGAGCTTCATTTTCAGCAGATGTGGAAACAGTATTTTAAATCGACCTGCATCGAAGAGCGCAGAAACGAACGCCTCCAAATGCAACATATGCCTAAAAAATACTGGAAATATCTTACCGAAAAACAGGATTGATATTTTTAATGATAAACAAAGCCTTTTTTCTATTCCGTTAAAATACCGGAGATTGCATCAATAAAGTGCATAAGATCAGTTTCTGTTCTTATTTTGAAAGGATAATGCTTCAGAAAATCCTTTATTTTATCTTCCTTATCAGGGAATAGATTGATGATAGTTTTCCTTTTGAAATTCGAAATAACATATTCCTTTTGGTTTACAAGTAATACAAATTGTGAGGACTGAGTAAAAACCGAGTATTGAGTGTTCCTGACATAATATTCCGAAACTTTGATGGCTTTTCTTAAAGCCAGTAATTTTACATTATTGTCAATCAAAACCTGATAGAAACTTGAAGTGTCGTTTAATAATTTAGTCTTGTATTTTATAAACCGAAATAAAGTATCATAACTCTTTAACTCAAAAGCTTTGATTACTTCTTTATCCAATAGCACAGGACCAATATCCTTGTTCAGCCATATCAACTCGTCACCAAGGCAGCTATATCGTAAGTTAATACCTTTGATACTGTCGCCCGATGTAAAAAATATTTTTCCTGGTAAATAAGAGTTTCTGAAGAATATACCCTTGTTGGTTAAGCTTTTATCAATATAATTTCTGCCTGTAAGTTGCTGATATATTTCTTGATTTGCTAAGGACTCTTGTCCTTTTAATTCCCGAAAGTTTAAATGGATGTTTATACATATTAAAAATAATAATCCAGGAGAGTTTCATTCAGCGCTAATTTTAATGATTGAATATGAGCTTACTTTCCCATTTGGTCCCCAGCCGCTGACTTCCACCAAATAGTCCGATGGCCAGTCGGATGCATAAAAATTAACAGCTGCCGTAGACTTAATTTTCATGTTTGGATTCCAGTATAGTAATTGCCTGAATTCAGGGAGTGGGTCATGATTGATGATCTTATTGTGTATTGGCGGATTATAAATCTTTTCCGAAAGAAAATTATCCATATGAAAATGATACTACCTGGCAGTAACGTTTCAAAGTTGTACTTTTGTAGGTGTTTATGGATAAAATACCTGGAAATTGAATGTTGCCTTTGATACGGATTGTGCTGCATAGTTCAATTCTAGAAATATCAGTAGAAGTAAAATCCAGCAATGAGTTATGCTGTAAATATAAACGCCGTTTAAAATATTGCAGCAGGTTGTTCGAAAAATTTCCAGTTATCGGTATTTAGAATAAATGCACCACTCACACCATTTTCAGGGTTAATTTTAACACCATCCAAAATATTACTGGCCATATCCGCTAAATTATTCATTTGAATATATTCAGTAGGTTTAACTACCATGGATGGTGTTGTGTAAACGTATGGAATGTAATAAGAAGTCACCGGAGCAGGTGATTCTTTGGTATAATTCAGGCCATAAGTCTTTTTGTATGCCTACCAACTTTTGACTTTCCCTTATATATTTTCTTAATCTACTGTTCATTTCAACCTTTTTGGGTTTAAATGGTTTCGATACGGCAAATTTATCTTCCGGGATAATTGTGTATTTTCCGTCAGCATTATTTCTTGGATAGATAAAAATATCTTTTCCGGAATTAGTAATCGTTAAGACTAAAGGTAAACTCACCTTTGTTATTGGTATAGGAATATTGAAGATTTGCCACGGTATCGTTAACCGAAATAAACAAACATTCCTGTTTTACAGGGATTGAATCCCTGGTAGTTAATTTTCCAGATAGTATTACTTTGTTAAACTCAGGTAAAAACCTCATTTCTTTGGACGCTGTTAACAAATCAGCTGAAATATTATCTGCATTTTTTTCTGGTGACGGGTTTGTGAGTTTAAAGTTTTTACCGAAATGCTGATGTTTTCTATGGCAGGGTTAACTTCAATATTAACAGAAACTTTTTCTCTGGTTTTGTAAAGGGATTTATCAGGGGTAATTCTGATGTTTTCATCTGATATAAATGCCGGATTTACCTCTTCAGTGGTGTTTTTATTTTCGCCAGGAATACTGAGCTCCTTAAGCCATTCATCGAATCTGTTAATTACCATAAGTTGTTTGGTGCAGTACCCTTGTTCACCAAAATTCCGCATATAATTGGTAAAGGCAACAATTTCGTAATATCCGGTTTTTAAGGTGTCGGGCAGATAAAAGGAGCTTTGAGCATTCTTTGAAATGGCTTTAATGCTAATATTTCAAAACTGTTTTTTGGCTGTTACGGATTAAAATGTAACATACATTGCTAAGAGGTTTTCCATCGCTTACTATGGAAATAGTGAAATACACGTTTTCGCCTGCAATGTAAATATCCCGGTCAGTTTCAAGTGTTATACTTTCGAGTGGAAAGCTATGATCTTCTCCTGAAACAGTTCTGAAGGAGAAAACAATGGATACGAAAAAATATATCAATAGTATTTTTTTCATATCAGTAAATCCAGGTGCGGGGTTGAACAACGGGGTTTGATCCGATACTTGTAATGGTATCGAAATCAACAGGAGCAATCTTTGTTAAAAGATAATAACCATTAACCGGATAGGAGTCGACAAGGTAAGTATTTATGCTAACCGATGATACATCGAATATGCCCAATACTAATTCCTCAGGGTTACTTAAGCATTTCATATTACCTTTTATCTGAAGGTTAACAGGGTCGAAGATCTTCTGGTTGGCCTTAAGCTGCTGGTTCATTGATTTATAAGTGGAGTAAATATTTTTGTTTAAATTGAATTGTTTAATGTTTACAAAAAAATGGTATAGATCGTTATAAGTCATTACCTCTCTGGGTGGCTTGTCCGAGGTCATTCTTTTTACATCCACAATTCGGTAAAATGTATTATCCAGGGGCAAAAAGCCTAATTTCTGACCAACCATTCCGGGGGTTGTATTTGTAAGCTCGCTTAATATCGGATAAACTTCCGAATTGTATTTAAGCCAGCAATAACTGACAAATCCCTCCGTATTTGAAATATATTCCACCAATAAAGTATTGGTATATCTGTAATAGCGGTCCTGTTTTGCATCCACTTGCTGGGTAACCGAAAATTCAGCTCCGGTGGCTACATATTTCTTTACAACGTCATCCGAATATAAGTAATAGGGTACTATCTGAGCTTTGTTTAAAACTTCATTAAAGGATTCTTTTGGTAATAGTTCCTGGGCATCCGATTGGTAAGACTTACCATCGCGGGTTGTAATGAAAAGCGTGTATTTGTTTCCTGTTTCTGGTTTGAAATCAGTTGCGTCGGAATAATAAAAACCTGCTTTCTTTTCGGAAAACACGTATTTTCTTCCTTCGTTATCCTGAACATAAACATTGGCTCCAGGTTCCTGAATGGAAGAAACCGTATCGAATTTCACTGCTCTTGATAAATGTATTCTGTGTTCCTTGACTTCATCGGTAATTAACCCATCAATTACCAAAATCGCAGGTTGAGTTGAGAGCTCAGGGTCATACACTTCCTTGCAGGAAAAGATTCCCGCAACTATGAGCATTATGAACGTCCATTTCTTCATACAAATGCCTTAAAAAGTAAAGTTATAGGTAATTGAAGGGAGTGGTCTCCCGATAATATAAAGTTTGTACAGATTGGAGCGGCCTTCATGATTAAATGGGTCCCTGTCGCGCTGGTAGAATATTGAATAGGCATTTTTACGGGCATACACATTTATAACAGAAATTGTCCAATAACCTTTCCACCTTTTATGAATTTTCAGGCTTTCGAACCGGGTGAGTGACACATCTAATCTATGATAATCGGGCATTCTGTATTCATTTCTGTTGGAATATTGCACCACCTGGTATCCGTTCAGCATATATTTCACTTCGGGAAGCGAAATCGGACGACCGGTACTGTAATTAAAAGTAAAACCAATTTTCCATTGACGATTAAGATTATATCCGCCATTTATAACAAGGTTGTGAGGACGGTCGAAATTATCGGGATACCATTTATTGCTGTTAACTTGCTCCTCAGGGGTGTACGAAACTGTTCTCCGCCTTGATTTGGATAAAGTGTAACTCAACCAACCGTTAAACTTTCCGGTATTTTTTTTAACATACAGTTCCATACCATAACCATAACCTTTTGCCTCAACCATTTCTGTTTCAATGTGCTTATTCATGAATATATCTGCCTCATTTTTATATTCCTGAATATTCTTGTATTGCTTGTAATAAAATTCAACTGAGGTTTCGAGGCTCTTGTTTTTCAAATCTTTGAAATATCCTAATGCTATCTGATCGCTCTGCAGGGGTTTAAAATACAGGTCGCTCAGTTTCATTAAATCGGTGGGAGAGGTTACCGAAGTTTTGGATATGAGATTTATATACTGGTAAATACGGTTATAGCTTAATCGCAATGAACTAAGCGAATTCATGTTCCAGCGCATGGATAAACGAGGTTCCGGGCC
>JAAUTT010000042.1 GCA_012031335.1 Bacteroidales bacterium
TGAATTTGCCCTGCGCGAAAGTAGCCAGAGCTTATCCGCGCTGCGTAAGGCCAACTCTAAATCGTGCGTGGAGAGCAAGATCGCACAGGCCGTCTCATGGGCCAGTTTTCGCAGGGTTCGCATAATTTCGACACGGCGGGGCAAATCCAGAAAGCGGTTGGCTCATCGAGCAAAATCAGGTGGGGTTCCTGTGCCAATGCGCGTGCAATCATGATTTTTTGCCGTTCGCCGTCACTCATTTCATTAACCGGACGGGCAGCCAGCAACTTTGCCCCTACCGATTCAATCGCCCACTGGATAATTTTTTTCATCCTGTTCGCTCAGCCGTCCTGACCAGTTGGTATAGGGATAGCGGCCAAAAGCTACCAGGTCTTTTACGGTTATCTGCTGAGAATGTACAATTTCAGTGGAAACATAACTCATAAATGATGCTAAAGCATTTCGCGAATAACTGTTGAGGGGTTTACCGTGTATAAATATTTCTCCGGAAATTTCCGGAATTAGTTTTACAAGTGTTTTAATAAGAGTACTCTTGCCTATTCCGTTTTGTCCGGCAATGGCGATAAAATCTCCTTTTTCAATCTTCACACCAGGGAAATTCATCACAGGTACCCTTTGCTTATTGCGTTGATAGCCAACAACAAGGTCTTTAAGCTCAATGATAACATCTCTTTTCATCGTGCCTGGTGATTACGCATAATGATGTATATGATGATTGGAATACCAATGATAGCCGTAACGGTATTCAAAGGCAGGATGGTTCCGTTTCCGGGCAAAAGGGATAAACTGTCGCTTAACAGCATTACAGAGGCACCAGCCAACACAGAGGCATACATGAGTGGCTTTTGATCTCCCGTTTGCAACATCATACGGCAGAGATGAGGCACAGCAATCCCTATAAAACCAATTGGACCACAAAAAGCGGTAACTGTGCCCGTAAGTATACTGGTACTGAGAAAAATCATCATACGGGCCAGTCTGATATTCAGGCCAAGTGTCTGGGCATAGTTTTCGCCCAGCAATAACATATTGAGGAATTTTACACTTAACAGACTAATTATTGTACCTACCAGAATAGAGATTGTAAATATATAAATCTGACTTCCGCTAACGTTGGAAATACTGCCCATGGTCCATATTACATACGATTTAAGCATAGCCTCGTCGCTGAAATACTGAAGCGCACTTACCACAGCCGAAAGAATACTGCCAAACATCATCCCGAGAATCAGAATGGTCATAATATCCTTAATCCTTGCAGATACTGCCATTATAAGCAGCAAAACCAACCCGCTTCCCAACCATGATGCCAGAATAATCAGCCATTTTCCGGCCCATTCGTTCATAATATTTCCTGAAAAAGATGTATATCCCAGGATTACAAGGGCTACACCAAGACTGGCTCCGGAGCTTATCCCCAGCACATAGGACCCGCCAGTGGATTCCTGAAAATAGTCTGCATTTGAAGACCGCTAATACTTAGGGCTATTCCGGCGAAAACGGCAGTAACCGCTTTGGGTAACCGAAAGCTCAGGATAATAGTTGTCCATTCCTCTCTGGAAGATTCGCCTGTAAATAACGCCCCTATAACCTCCTTAAGCGGAATATTCACTGATCCCAGCACAATATTGAGCAAAAAAAGAAAAATAAGTGTAATGCCCAGGATGAAATAAATCCTTACATATCTGCCGGAACCAGAAAGCATTTAAATGTTAGTTTTTTAAAGATTCAATTTTATCGAGATGGCTTACCATAGCTTTCATCTCCCGATGAATTTCCTTAAAATAGCTATCCGAACCAGCTCCTTTCGAAGGAGCGTGATTTACCTTTTAATCAGCTCGTTGCGAGTTATTACAATCTCATGAATAATGGTATTTATACCTGTATTCGATTCGGGATGAAAATGACGGTAGGTAAAACATTCCGATACGAGATCGTAGGTAAGATTGTTAATGCTTTTCTTGAGCAGTCGTTTACTGGCCATAGCTTTTAGTTTAGTTTTTGATAATATACAAAGGTATGATTTGGCAACAAATGGGGATGAAAAATCGCAATCAAATCTTTTAATACCCAGTCGGGATGAACCACCCCCGATTCCCAGAAATCATTTCCCCCACCAGGTGACATGCGGGCTGTAAAATTAAATACTTTATTTTCTCTGAATGATTTCACCTTTTCATACGGGAATCCATCGCTGTAATTTCGTTCATACTGAAAACTGAACCCGGATTTATCCAAATATCAGCCTTGCCTGCTCTTTCCATAACTGTTTCGAGTGATAGCGCGAGTGATTCGGTTCCGGTGTCTTCCTTCCATAAATAATCGCCACCTGCGTCGTAAATAAAATTGGATGCATATGATTTCCCACCCGGTACATACCATACTCCTTTCCATGGAAGGCCACTCAAAACGAATGGTTTTTCATTTTCAACCGTATTGGCTATATTCTTCAGGTTGAGATACGACTGCTCCGTTTGATTAAATATAGCTGTTGCCGAATCTTCCAGACCGAAGAAAGCACCGACAAACTTCAGCCATTCAGCTTTTCCCAATGGGGTTCGTTCGAGGTACTCAGCATTTAAAACTACTTTTATACCCAGCTGTTTCAAACGTTGAAACTGCCCCGAAACTTCGCTTCCCACACCATAAGCCATCACAAAATCGGGTTTGAGACTGAGGATTGTTTCCATATTGATGGCCTGGTCGTAACCCACATTGCCGATTTTACCCTGATCGACCTTTTTACGGATTGCAGCATCGTATATAAACTCAGGTGCCGAAACACCACATATAACATCCTCTTTGCCCAATTCCTTCAGAAAAGCAAGATGGGTGGTCGATAAACATACTACTTTTTTAACCGGAAGACTGATAAAATCAAATTTCTTTAAAGAATCAGGTACAAGATTTTTATCCTTTCCCAGAATATATTTATACTCCACCCCTTCGGCATGTTGCCAGGGATTAAAAACACTGACAATAGTATAATTGGCATATTTTTCTATCTTAAAACCTTCGGCATACTTGTTTTCTATGCCAATTGGTTTATCCACAGCAGAATTTAGGGCTTTTTCTCTCGTATTTTTACAAGCGCTTACAACAAAAAAAAAGTAAAAATACAATCAAACAAATTCTGATATTTTGAATTACTAAATGCATCGATAATTATTTAACAACCATAAATTTAGCATAGAAATAGCCGCGACCAGCAATCGTAGCTCTTATTATGTACATTCCAGGTAAAAGAGAGGAAACATCTAACCGGATTTTAGAATTATCATTTTCACTTTCCAGATAACAGGATCGGCCATAAAGATCGTAAACCGAAAGCTTAACATTACCTTCATAAGGTAATTCAACTACCATAGTCCCTGATGAAACCGGATTGGGGTAAACCTTTAGGATGCGTTTATCATTAGCAAGTTTAGGTGTACTGTTGATTAAACTGCAGGAATAAGTTTTACTGCCAGTGAACTGTATAGGCTGGGACTGGTAGCACCGGAAATACTATGCCAGGTACCGCTCTGAAAAATGTACATACCCGAAAATCCCGAAACACCCCGATCCTGAGCCTGATACACGGCAAATGTATCCTGACTGGCCGAATAGTTAACCGAATAACCGAGATAAACCGGACCATTGACATATAGGATCGAATCGAATTCAAGGTAGTTTTCAGTCCCGGCAGTAATATCTTTTAAGTATATCGACCGGGAACATATCTCGTCTCCCGGAACCATTCCATCTTTCCAAAGTTTAATGGTAATAAACGAAAGCGGGGATGCATTGTATACCTTGGCAACATTCAGGTATAGTCCGGGGATTTTAAGCGTACCGCTTACATTAATTTTCTCGGCAAATTGAGTTACCAATTGGGAATTATGCCCGCTGTATGCTCCCCAGCTTAGTCCGGAGGTATACAATCGCTGTATTTCACTGGTGCTGATGTTGCTGATAGTATCGCACGATGCCTTTTCGGCTTCATAAGGATCGTGTCCCTGAAGGGATATTACTCCAGAATTAAGCGGATCAAGCCATGCTTTCAATTGTTTTTTTGGTTCTGCATAATCGGCCCAGGAATTGGATAATTTAGCGAAATAGTCTTTTACCGGAGTGGTGCAGTTTGCTTCTCCACCAGTGAGATCGCCCACCACAAGATGTTCCTGGTTAAATAAGGGTCCTCCTGAAGATCCCTTTTCAGTAGTTCCTGCCTCCCAACTATTAATCATCCAGTGTGTGTTTGGATTATAATCTTCCTCGAAGGTGGCTGGCACGGCGGCATCATTGTCGATAGTTATCTTTTTAAAATCGCCGTTGGGATGGTGAACGGTAGCTGAACTTAAAGGCGGATTTGTTGACCTGTTCCATCCGGCAAAATAAATTCTACTGTTGAATGGGGGCAATCCGTTAAGTTTTACAAGGGAAAAATCGAGAAAAGGTGTTGTGGCAATTAATTGAGAACCGGTAATGGAAAATTGTTTTGGACCGTCAACGCCACCGCATTTCCATTTTTCGTAATTGAAAAGAAATACCGTTGTTGCTGCTTTAGTGGAGGTATCAATACAGTGGTTAGCGGTTAGTATATAAGGTGTATTATCAATCGCTGTGTTATTTAGCAATGTGCCTGTACACAATTCTTTTCCAGCTACCAGAAGCCTGCAAACGGCATATTTTCGCGTTGCCAGGCAAGTCCCGGATCACAGTTAATATCAATATTACATGCACCTGAACCTGTGATAGCTAAACCATTTTTAAAGGTACTTCCGAAAATATTAATATAATCGTGTCCAAGTTTCGAAACTTCCAGATCGCCATAACTGTTTACCGATGAAGGTACATTCAGTTCAATGATGATAGAATCGCCCGGCAAGGGTTCTGTTGCAAGGATAAAAGCCTGACTATTATTCTGATCCGAAAAGGCTCCAAGGATATGCTGCTGGTCTGGGGTATAAATATACAGCTTCACATCATTTTCAAGCTGAAACCTCCCAAAAATTATATTTAGGGAAAAAGCTCCTCTTGAAGTAATACCCATACGCCATATCCTGTCTCCATTTTCGAGTATAATCCATTCTCCCGAATTTTCGGGAGTAAAAGCCAGATGATAAATATGCGCAAATTCAAGTTTTTTAAGTTTGCTTACCTCCTGTTCACTATTCCGGCTGGCTTTAAGCTTGCTGAATTCGGGCATCGATTCGAAATGATCAGGTTTTGCCAAATCGTGAATAACAGATAATGGAACACCCGAAATTGATTGCTGAGAAAATAGTGATGTTGGATAGAAAAATGTTAATACTGAAATAGCAGAAACGATAAGGAGAAATATCCTCTGGTCTCTGTTCTTATTGTATGAATCTCTATAAATCCTTGTACTGCGATAATTCATTTATACGATTACTTTTCAGTAAATTAACATTAATCGTATTTAAAGCAAAAGGATGCGGGAATGATATCCGTTTTAAATGAATCAATCGCAACCCCATTACCACTGTATCTGAATACCCATCCTGCCTGGAGGTAATCGATAGCGTCGCTCACATAAATATCCTTATTTTTGGATCCACACCTAATGCATAAAAGAGCCTTCCCTGCTCACTTATAAATGGCTTTTCCGGCAAGGTTTGTGCAGTTATGGCCATCTTATAAACCCCGCCATTATCGACAGAACTTCCCCATGAACCATTCAGAAAGAAAAGCGTATCGGCAGAACTATTGCTACATAAACGTGTTGGCGCCGAATTCATGTCGGGGAAAAAATATTCTGCTTCGATGGTAAACGAAACAGGGTTAATTCTGGTTAAACAAGCTTTGGATTTACCACCGGGAAGACTGGACAGGCCGCCATCGCTGAGTACCCAGAGCTTTTCATTTTTGTCCAGCACCATACTGTTAGGTTGTTTTGTAACTGTGAGCGTGTCGACAAGTGCATCTGTTGTATGGTTTATCCTTTGAATGGTATTCTGTTTCGACCAGTTACCAACAAAAACATAGTTCCCATGCTTTACCATGCTTTCGCTTCCTTTTTTCAGGAAATATTTCCTAGAACACTGAAACTCCCCGGCTGTACGATGGTGATTGAATTGCTGTAAAGATCGCTGATATAAGCTTTTTCGCTGTTTATTATGAGCAACTGCCGAGGCGATACCAACCCTGGATAATTGCTTTGAACTTAAAGGTGTTGGCATTCATAACCAAAACCTTGCCCGAATTATTAACAACCAGAAAGGCAAGTGAATCCATAAGGGTCATAGATTGTAAAACATCGCCCACCGGAAAACCATTGGTCTTGAAAAATACCTGATTTGAAATTTGCCGGCTTTGGGTATTATAAAAGGATAGCGAAGAGTTGCCATAAGTGTAATTTCCTTCGTTCAATATGAATACACCTTCTTCTTCATAAAAATTTCTCAAGAGGAAGCTCATCTTCGCACGAATTAAATTATCAATATCCCTAAAAGCGATATTATGCTGAAAAAATACGAAACATATTTTCTTTTGAATATTCATTGGCAGAGTTTTAACAAACATCTCCTCCCCTTTCCTTGCCGAAAAGCAAGATTACCAATAACATAAGGGAGGAAATGTTTGAACATTTTTAGTATGAGAGTTTCAAAGTAAGTGTATAATTTCTTCCTGGCATAGCCCTTTGCCTAATTACCTGATATTGTTTATCGAGCACATTGTTTAACCTGAAATTAATATCCAGGAGGATCTTTCCCATGGTAATCTTCTTACCACAACCTAAATCGATAAAAATAGTAATAAGGCATCAGGTGAACATTATCTTCTGACGTTGAAGTCCACCGGGCGCCTGTATATGATACGACAACACCGACGAACCAGGTGCCTTTCTCAAGATAGAGGTGCGCATTACCAATGTGTTTGGGTATATAAATCAGTTGCATACCATATGAATCGGACATCCTGTCCTCATTGGTAGTTCTGGTAAATCCATAATTTCCCCGAACCTGATATTTTACCGAACCAAGATTCCCTTTTACCGTTCCATTCATTTCGGCTCCACGCGAAAAAACCTTGTTTACATTATCTGCTGTCCAATACCTGTATTCACTTGGATGCCAAAGAATCCAGTTATCGATCCGGGAGGCAAATCCGGTTAATTCAAACTGATAATTGATGTTACCTATCCCGTCACTCCATATTAGACCTGCGTCGGATTGATATCCTTCTTCAGGCTTAAGATCCGGATTACCACCAGGGGTAAAATATAAATCGTCCAGATTAGGAACATGCAGGTTTCGTCCAATATTGGCTTTGAAAGTGAGCGTACCAGGTTTAATTAACTTGTATTCAATTCCTGCTGCAGCAATAAAAGGCATTAGCTTATGGTCGACCATTTTCTGCTGAGCAAGAGCATACCCCGAAAAAGCTCCTGAAAAACATAATGATAGGAGGTTTGAAGGTTTATATCAGTTCGATCCACATCAAAACCTGTTTGTTCAATCTTATCATTATACGATGCCTGAGTAAAAACTGCTTCGGCCGATGTTTTCCAAACCGCTTTATCAGAAAGATTGTGCTGAACATTGAGTTTATTTGAAAAGACATGACTAACACTTCTTGTGTCAAAATTTACCCAAATGCCACCCGGGTTTGAGTTTGAAAGGATATAGCCAAGGGTGGCATAGTTGTAACCCATGTTGAATGAAATACTGGTTTTAGCACCATAATATTTCCATTCGCCCAGCAGGTTAAAATGCATGTCTTTTTGGTTCTCATACCTGTCCGATCCGCCATACGACATAATGGGAGGTAAATTGCGGTCGCTCCACATGCTCATAGCTTTTATGCCAGCAAATTGTTTCGATGTGAGTTTATAATAAAACTCCTGCAGAAATCCGGTTTTCTGATAACTGGCATTCTTTTGCCGTACATAGCATTTCTACCGGTGGCGTTATCGAAATATTTGAAATTATTACGGGAATTATCCCTGTAAATTCTGGTATTACTTACAAACCGGTCTTTACTCACTTCCAGCTTCAACTGCGAAAGGAAATAGCCAAAACTGCCTGCTGTTTGGGAGAATGATACCTGTGTGCCTGTATTCCAGGTTGGTGTGTTGTTCATGTTGATACATCCTCCCAACCCACCGGAAGTCTTAGCCAGAGAACTGCTTCCATAATAAAGGGAAACTTCGTCAGTAAAAAAAACAGGCAATAAGGATAAATCGGTTTGTCCCCATAAAGGAGAATTAATATTCAGGCCATTCCATAATACCTGTGTATGTGAAGCTGCTGTACCCCGAAAGGTAGCTGTAGATAAGCCGCCTGCCCCGTATGATTTAATATAAAGGGTGGAATTTTTGAGCAGTAAATCGGATAACCCTGTGTGACTGGAATTGCCTATAACAATGGAATCGATACTCCGCATCTGCAGACCATTTTCTGTAATCTGCCTTGCTGAGGTAACAAAAACTTCTTTCAGGTTGATGGTATCCTTTAGCGATTGACTGTTAAGGACCTGGACAACCGTTAAAAAGTACAACAATATGAGCGCAGAGCGAATCATTCGACCAACAATTTTATTGTTTCTGCACTTTCTTCAGAATGAATTAAAAGCAAGTATAAACCTGGTTTTAATTCAGGAAGGTTAACTTTTGTTTGACTGTCGGCATCAGAAACCCAGGTTTTGAGACGCTTACCAGTTAATGTGCAAAGCTCTATTTTAGTTGATTTAAAGATATTTCCCGTGATATTGAGCTGGTCGTTATGTCTCACAGGATTTGGCCATACCTTAAACTCCTTTTGAATTTCCTGACTAGAAATACAGGTTAATTTGTTAAAATGAATCACACCAACGGCATCAAGATCGAAACCTCCCGACCAGAATTCGGTAGGAAAAGGATCGTTTATAACCTGTCCCTTTGAGTCATAGCGGGCATAATCAGGATTAATATTTCCAACTACATCCACCAGGCGGACAAAGTTTATACTGTCGGTATTAATTCCGGTACTATCCTTTATGTCTTCAAGATCGAATGGAGTACCATAATTTGCAACATATTTCCCAGCGAAATTGTGGATATGTTCAGGCTTAATCTGTCCAAAAGAAGCCATTTGCTCCGAAGCCGGAGTATTGGATACCGCAGGAAAACGGACAAAACGTTTACCATCGGTACTTACCTCAACAAAAGCAAGTTCCAGAAAATACTGAAAAGGAGATTCCTGCATCTTCATACCATTTTCGAAAACGGCAAAATCGGCACCGGCACCATTACGTAAAGGAAAATCAAAAGTAAGAATGGCAGTTCCTCCATCGCCAAGGCTAATACAATCGAGCGCTCCGCCGGGTTTTCCTGTTGCCATAGCTTCGGTTCCAAAAAATGCTTTATTCGAAGTAAAATTGTTTTGGGTAAAGACCACAGTTGTATCGGATACATTGATGTAACCCCGTTGAACCTTACATGTTTTAGCCCAGCCAGTAAACAAGGCATCGTCCTTATGAATAGCAGTAGAGCCATTTTCTCCGGCAGCAGGCGCAAATTGCCCGAACAATTTCGAACCAATTGATACTACTAAAATTATGAGTAATATTCTTTTCACATTTTTAACTTTTAACCTGGCCGGACCCTTACGAGTGCCGGCCAGGGCATTAAAAAGGCTGGTCGGATTTATCATCACTCTGTTTTCGAAACAGGGGTATATTCAAGATCGTCGAGACAGAAATAACCGGGTGTATTCATCCCCCAATCACTGTTATCAGACGAGGACAGTTCGAACTTTATTTTTTTAACCTCCTCAAGCTTAGCTAAACTAACAGGCATCCACTCGCTAAGAATATAATCCATGCTTACTTTTCCCTGTGAAACGGAAATCGGCCAGATAAACTGAAACCGTATCAGTGGGAGTATTATCTGCTCCAATTCCAATGATGGTGAGTTTAAACCAGTCACTCTGTGTTGAGTCGGCACCACCAAATTTTTTGGAGAAGGCATCTCCGTATTTCATCGATAAAGCTGCATAGCTATTATTCGTTACTTTCAGCTTCACACTGTAAACAGGGTTGTCGAAAACAATTGAATTTTCTGTGGCAGAAGGATAGGCTACAACAAAGGTATTAGCACTGTTACTGTCTCTTAGTGCGTAAGCAGAATATTGATTACCATACCCTGCTGTTTTTACATCGTGCATATTGGCATAGGCAAAGCCGCTCCATGAGGACCATGAGGTATTGTAAGCGTTAACGAATGTTACATCATTCACTTTGAAACCACCGGAATTGTCGGAACCATTCCAATACGAATTTGCAGAAAGTGTAAGGGAATTAAAATCTACAAGAAGCGAATTATCATCCTCCTCTTTACAGGATAATAACAATGTAGAAAACACTAGAAAAGCAAATGTAACTTTTAGAACATTTTCATTTGGATAACCATTAATTTTTAAGTTAATAAATGGCTCCAGGAAGTACAGGGGGATTGACATACGGTTCAATTCCTCGCTTTTATTCCCGAAAGCGTGATTAATAATGATTGTGGCAGGTCTTCTGACTTATCCCTCTCCGGTTTCCCTTCCCATGGCGCCTGTGGCGTCACAGTGGTTTGTATGACCGGAGCGATTGATCTGCAAATGCAGACCGGGATTCACAGCAGCGGGTACTGTTGCCGTTTTTCACGGCATTCCCATTTTAATCGCCAGGAGTAAAACTCCCATGCGAACCAAAAATCTGTGGCAAATATAGGAATATTTTAAAACTCAAACCTGAATAATTATTCCATTTATAAACAAACCGGTGTTTATAAATATAATGTTTGATGATTCTCAATAATTTACCTGAAATTAAATTGCCAAGACAAGCAAATAAAGCCTACATATTTGCTTTAGTTAAATCATTACCGGCAGAAAATACCTAGCAATGGAATAATGTTACTGCAGTTTTTCACCTTATTTCTATATTTATGAACAACGTACCAATAATTCACCCGTATGTTTTATATTTAGGGAATTTAAAAAATGATGTCATGAACAAAGATGAGGCTTTGCAAAGGATTGAACATCTCCGTAAAGAATTGAATCATCATAATTACCTTTATTATGTTCTTGTCAATCCTGTTATCAGCGATTATGAATTTGACCTGCGGTTAAAGGAGCTTCAGGTTCTTGAAAAAGAAAATCCCGAATTTTTCGATCCAAATAGTCCAACACAACGCGTTTGGACAACGATATAAACCTTGAATTTACACAGCGCGAACATAAATATCCCATGGTTTCGCTCGGTAATACCTACAACGAAGAAGAATTACGGGAATTTGATGCTCGGGTGAAAAGGCAGCTAAAAGAACCCTTCAGGTATGTATGCGAACTTAAATACGACGGAGTTTCCATAAGTCTTACCTATATAAAAGGAAAATTCGAATATGCTGTTACTCGCGGAGATGGAGCCCGTGGCGATGATGTTACAGCCAATGTACGTACCATTCGTACCATTCCGTTGACATTAAAAGGCGATGGCTACCCCGATGAATTCGAAATAAGAGGCGAAATATTCCTCCCCCATAAAGCTTTTGAGGAACTTAATGCTGAGAAAATTGCCGCCGGTGAAATACCTTATGCAAATCCACGCAATACAGCCGCCGGAACTTTGAAACTTCAGAATTCGTCAATTGTTGCCAAACGCAAACTCGATTGTTTTATATACTATGTGCCGGCAGAGATCAGCCTTACCGGTTCGCATTACGATAACCTTATGCTGGCCAAATCGTGGGGTTTTCGGGTTCCCAATTTTATGAGCCGGGTAGAGGATATCGATGGCGTTCTTGCTTTCATACACGAATGGGATCAGAAACGCAAAGCCCTGCCTTTTGATACTGATGGTATAGTAATTAAAGTTGATGCTATTTGCAGCAAAATTTTGGGTTTACCTCCAAAGAACCGCGCTGGGCTATTGCCTATAAATATAAGGCCGAAAGAGCCGAAACAAGATTACTTTCAATCGATTACCAGGTAGGCCGCACGGGAGCTGTTACTCCTGTTGCCAACCTTAGCCCGGTTCTTTTAGCTGGCACCACCGTTAAGCGAGCTACTCTGCACAATGCCGACCAAATGGCGCTGCTTGATATCCGGCCGGGCGACTTTGTTTATGTTGAAAAGGGAGGCGAAATTATTCCAAAAATTATCAGTGTCAACCTCGCCAAAAGAGAGGAAGCTGTGAACCCGCTAAGCTTTATCGAACATTGTCCCGAATGTGGCTCAGCTCTTAAAAGAAACGACGGGGGAAGCGGCCCATTATTGTCCCAACGAAGATGGTTGTCCACCGCAGATTAAAGGAAAACTTGAGCATTTTGTGGGACGTGCAGCTATGGAAATCAATTGTGCGGAAGCAACCATTGATCTTTTGTATCGCAAAGGACTGCTCACCAAAATAAGCGACTTTTACAAGCTGCAAAAAGAACAGATTCTTCAGCTTGACAGATTTGCAGAAAAATCTGCTGATAACCTGATAAAAAGTATAGAAAATTCAAAACAGATACCATTTCCCAGAGTTTTATATGCAATTGGAATCCGTTATGTTGGTGAGACTGTTGCCAAAAAAGCTGGCTCAATATTTCAGGAATATCGA
>JAAUTT010000043.1 GCA_012031335.1 Bacteroidales bacterium
TAAAGAAGGTCAAGAAATCTACCGCCAATCTTTTGCTACTATTCGTAAAGAAGCTGAATTTAATCAAGAATTTTACCGCAATTTTTACAGGTTCGATGGTACTTTCGTTCAGTAATGAGTTTAAAGGAATGGTTAGCGCAATTGCAAAAACAGACTAATGATTCCATTCAAAACAAAATAGACGATCAATTTAGTCAAATCCCTGAAACATTAAGATCTAAGATAGATTCAATGGCCTTGTTGATAGGAATGGCTTACGATTCCATGAAAGTAATTAAACCTGCCTTGTATGAAAAATGACCAATCATGCTATATTGGATTAAGGGTATAGCCATAGTGGATTCAGCAAACATTCCCTCCAAATTTAACCCATTACAGAAAATCTTTCGGGCGACGATATTATGTTGTATGTGAGCTATATTAATTTTGTTTCTGCACTTAATAAAGGGAAAGAAATAAATGACCCTGTTAATAAAATGTTCCAGGATCTTTTCAAATGGTCGCAGGAGTTTGAGGTTGCTTTTAAAAACGACCCGGATTATATTGACTTCAAAAATTCTTCGCGAAAGAAATAAAGTTATTCTATAAATAAGAAAAAAAAGTACCTCACCGTAAGAGGAGGAGGTACTTTTTGCTATGTACATAAAAAGCCTTCAAAACTGAAAACCTAAAAATCGGGATTCTCATTAAAAGAAAGAAATTCTTGAAGACTCTATATTTGGGATTATTTTCGGAAAAAGGGATTATTGCACTTGTCGTTTGTTCGGCCAAACTTTGTAAAATCATGCCTGCGTCTGCTTGATGCGAGGCAGGGTCTATATGACGAGGCCTTTTGGGGATTTAATATGGAGGAGGGTGTGTGAAAAGTCTCAAATTGCAATTTAAACACCTGGTCACGATGACTCAAGGCATTAAATTCTGATGTATTTACTCGTGTCTATGTGTCATTTGTATTTAGAATACAACTATTTAAACAACCTCTCTCCCAAGCAAACTGTTTCATTGTCATTTCGAACTTACCTGCTGCATGCAAGTGCAATGAGGTCTTAGCCAAATGATCTCAGGCAGGTAAATCTAATTATTACCTTCTCATAAATATTTTTACCGGACAATAGTGATTAATATTTAATAATTTTAGTTTTTAATCCATATGATTCCATGAAATAAACACCTGCCGGCAGATAACTTAAATCTATTGTACCCTTCGAGATAATGTATTCAGTTTTTATCAAATATCCTGAGATGTTATATATTTTGAACTTCAAAGGCTTATCATTTCCTGTTTCAATATTTATAAAGTCTTTTGTAGGGTTCGGGTAAATATTGACCAAACCTTTTTATTCTCATGAATTGAAATTGGCTGAAGGAGAATACTCTCCATTAAGAACTATAGATTCATATATTTCTCCGACTTCAATAGTTACACTACCAGAATAAATTCCGGAGGAAGTTGGATTAAACCTTATAAATAGCGTTTCCCAAGTATCTGTTAGAACTTTTGATGAACTAAAATTTATAGGATTACCATTATATCAACATCAGTTGAAACCTCATATCCCAATGGCATTTTAATAATAACGGGTTCCAGAAAATAGGTCATTGAGATAGTGATTGTTGTGTATTGAGTTAGCTGTGTTGCATTGGTTATCCGTCCAAAATTATAGTTTTTAGAAGATATCACAAGTTCAAACGGATTAACAGTTTGTCCATTGATAAAAGTACTGACAGTATTTGATATCGAAGGATTGGACGCACCAACAAAACCATAAAGTAGCCTATTGTTTGAAGGAGTTATAATTCTTATGTAAACCGTAGTGTCCACTTCTGAATCAAAATAAAAATTTTAGTACATCCGTAAATCCGGAAATACTGTCGAAAGAGATTTTTGCGTATTCAGATGAAGAATAATCCAGATAAATATTTACCGAGTCGTTCAAACCCAAATTCCCCGCAACAAACCGAACCTCATGTAGTAATGTGTCGTTCTTTTCAACATTTCCAAGTTCTATTGAAAAATTATTAAAATACATATATGGGCCAGATGGTGCTTTCGCATTTCCCCTGATAAAAACCCATGTTGAATCGATACCATTTAACAACAGAATACTGTCTAAATAGGAGCCTACCGCCAAAGGATATGCCCTCACAAATATCTCTTGGTTTATCTGCCCATTGTTTACGTTTTAATGTATGTGTAGAGGAATTTGATGAATTTATTTCTGTATTAATATCTGATTTGACATATATTTTAGTTGCCGAAAGATCAAAACCGGTAATTGTGAAACTCTTCTGAGAAGCTTCAGTAAAGGCAAAAATGGTATCTGTCCACACTAGCGTATCTTCAAAAGTAATCAACACATTTTCGGGAGCAGAATATCCTTTTAGAACAAAAACCAGGCTGTCACTTCCCGTTTTCAACACACAGGTACCCGTTTTAATTCCACTTCCTGAGCTCTTCATTCTAAAATAAATGGCCGTATCAACAATTCCTGATGGTAATGCCATTGAAATGGATTTCATAAAACCGGAAGATAAACTATTTCTAATTTCAAATCCCTCGGAACACTCTACCTCCAAATTGGTTGATATATTAATCCCATGAAAGCTCAATCGTGCTGTGTCAGAGATTTTTCCTTCAGGTACAATTCCGAAATCCACTCCTGTCCAGAAACTGGTTAATACTGTTTTACTGATTCCTGCCGCGTCCTGGTAATAACCGATATTATTCCCATAGCTTAGCTCTCCCTTACCCAGTATAGGAGAATTTGAAACAGGACGAAAATCATTTTGAGTATCTGAGATGAAAAATGGCTCTTCATCAATATTTCCGCCTAAATCCAAACCCATTTCACCATTCCAGGAAGCACTTCCTCCACTTCCTGCAATTAACGAATGACTTATTTTAGGTTTACATCCGAATCAACGTCAAATTCTTTTATAACCGCTATCACTCCGGAAGGGAATGACATGTAATTATTGGAATTGTTGTTATTATAAACAAGGCAATTATGCAAATATAATGTATCATCGGGATTTGAATATGAAGACCGATAGGTAAAGGGAGCCTGACCTTTGGAAATGTTCTTGCTAACAGTAACATTTGAAATAACAACAGAGTCTACCACATGATCGACTACAATACCTGCTGACCCCGATTCTGTAGTTTCATTATTATAAATCAAAGCGCCATTTAGTGTTACTCTTTCAGAATTTTCGATTAACAGAGCATTGGTCTTTTTCCCTTTATTATCATGTATAATGATGTTTTTAAAAATAACATCCTTCAATCTTGAACCGTAAATGGCACCCAGAGCAGATTTATTATTTTTCAATACCAAATTCCTTATTTCCGCATTTTCGCACCCTTCAATTTCCATCGCTGTTGTTTCAAAAAAACTATGCTCTTTGGCATTTGTAATGGTAAAGCCATCGAAAACCAATTCATTTTTTCCATAACAATCCACTACTTTATAAGCATTTTCTGAAACAATTCCCAGATGGTCGTTCTGTAAAATATCACCTGAAAGTATGGTTTCATTTACAATATAATTTCTGCTGTCGATTGCTCCTCTTAAATTTGTTTCATTTCCTGCAAATCCGCCATATAATTTTAGCCCATCTATCAGGGTGAAGTTAGAGTTATCACTTCCGGTGTTTTTAGGAGTATATGTACCTTTAGAAACCACTATCATGTCGTCTGTATTCGCATTTTCAAGGGCTTCCCATAAAGTAGTGTATGCGTTACTCCAGCTGGTGCCATCGGCCATGCCCGTTGCAAGCCCATTCACAAATATGGGACTTTTACCACTCCCTGTAGTATTCAGATATTTCTCTCTTGCGGTGCCTGATGAATGAACAATTGAATCAGAATATGTCTTTCCTTCACCAGGAGTAAAACGAACATATATCTTGGTGTTTTTTACTGAGTCCAATTCAAGCGGAAGAAAAATACTGTTTGAAAAGCTTATTGAATCGAGAGAAACCTCATAATTTAAAGTAGAATTTATTTCAATAGTATTGGATAGTTTAACCCCTCTTACATAGTAAGATTTAATCTCGGATGACAAGCCTGCAATCACCTCCTGTGGAAAGTTTATATTCTTCTCCGAAAGGATAATTCTTGGCAAAGGACTTATTCCTATACCCTGATCCCAGCCAATATTGTTACCATAAGCTACATTCCCCGAGCCTAGAGCGGGAGAACCGGTCTCCAGCCTGAAATCACCAGCATCGGCTTCTGCCAATAATGGATTTTTGTCGTTGTTATCCCCTGAATTGGTACCCTGCGATGTTATCCATGAACCCGCTGCAAAAGATGCTGTTAATATGGAATTTTGGAATTCAGGGGCAGGCATATTATTAGAAACGTTAAATTTTTCATTATAAATCGTTTGGCTTCCATTTTCATTCCATATTATTGTATTATAAAACTTTGGACTATTAACACCTCCCCAATTGAAACAGTTTATGGATGGACCGACTTTTCTATAAATTGTGGTGTTTATAAACTCAGGATATGCGTAACCATCTGTGGCACTAGTAGTATTGTTTCCCGAACGTATTCTGATATCATATCCGGAATATTTCGCTTCATTCTGGTATATCAAACAGTTTTTAAATTTAACCGATGCAATTCCATTGTTTCCTCCGGCCCAAAGACCAATTCCGCCTCCATAGCCACTGGTAGCAATACTACTATTAAACCTAATAATACAACTATCAATTACAGCATTTACTAACGAAAGTGAGGCATTGATTCCTATTCCACCTCCATAACTTGAACTATAAACTCTACCAACTATATTGTGTTCAAAAGTACAATGTTTAATATCCGGACTTGCTTCTGTGCCAGTCATGGAGCAACCGGTACCAATAAACAAACCTCCAGCCATACTTTTAGCTTCATTTTGGGTAATATGGAGATTTCGTAACCTGGGACTGCTGATATTTCCACAATATGCTCTGATGAATATGCCGCCACCTGATTCAGCTGGATATGCGCCATTTGCATTTCCATGAATAATCCTGAAACCATCCATTTCAGTTGTGCCTGTATAATCAGCTCCGGTAGCATAAGTATCGAAACTAACCACATGGTACGAATTACCGGTCAACGATCCATCTTTGTCAATATCTCCGCTCAATATGGAGGGGTTTGTATCAAAATCTCTTGTATTAATTATGGTTGAATTGATATTTGGTTCATTTCCGGCAAATGAACCAAATATCTTTGTTCCTGGTTTGGGTTGAAATGTGGCATCTCTTAACAAGGATGGGCCGGGATAATAAACCCCCTTGGCTACAATAATAGTATCGCCACTTACAGAAGCAGTGATGGCTGTATGTAATTCCCTATACGCATTTGTCCATGTAGTACCGTTATCGGCTCCACTTGCATTATTCTTAACATAAATTATTTTTGCTTCAATCGCCTCTATTGAAATAAAAATAAAGAAAAGAAAAAGAATCTTATTCATGTTGCAGTTTTTACTATTCAATTTAAATTTACTTATTTAAAAAATAATTTGAAGGAAATCTGATGTTAACTTTAGTTTAAGAAAAAACTTCCTTGTAATTTCTCCCCGTTTGATATCGCTTAAGCAATTTTAGATTACCATCCTCTGGCATATCAAAAATTATCCAATAAAATACATTACAATAGCATATGAGAATATATCAACAATAACTGCTGATGTAACGAATGAGTAAAGTTTTTAAGATTTTAAAAAGGGCACAGACCCTATTTTTGAATGGATAAAAAATAAGGTACTTTAAAACTAAGAAAGTTCTAAGGTGCATAAATTATTTAATGGAAAAATGAGTGAATATTTACCAAACGGTGTTAAAAATTCTAATGGAAAATCGATATCAAAACCACCATCTATAAATCTACTTTTTAATGCTTTTTAAACCACCAGATAGTTCAATTCCGATATTTTATCCGTGGATCAACAGGGATGTTAATAAACCTGCCATATGAATCAAAAGGTCCTTTATGGAGTAATTTTACCAGTTCATTTTCCTTCCCGGTTATTGAAAGCTCCAGGCTATCGGGGTTAAATTTACCGCTTACCTCGGCTCTTTTACCATCTTTTTCCCATCCGAAACATTTTTGCCAGGCTTCCAAATCAAGGAGTAAGGCTGGCAAAGGATTCCCCATCTTCAGATAGCCCGGACGAACATGACTAAAGATATTACCATTTGAGAAATTATAAGGATTGGCAAATTCGATGGCATGTTTCCTGCAATCGATAAAAACATTGTTTGTAACACTATGCCAACGGGTAACGCCTCCTCTGGACCCAACAATGCGATCAGCATTCAGGTAATCACCATATCCGGTATTCTCAATATCCAAAATCAGGTTTTCCGAAAAACGAATGCTATCGGAGCCATCGGTATAAAGGGCACTACCACCGGCACCATATTCTCCGCTTAACCAATACTGGCTTCGCAGTTTATAAAAAAATATTATGATCCACCAGGCAATCGTGCCGGCTAACTTCAATATAGATAGCGCCTCTGGCAGTTGTAATATCAGCAAACACATTTTTTGTAATCCTGCAATTTTCGTTGGCAAGATAATCGAGCCAAATTCCGGGAGCAAATGAAATATACCGAAAAATATTACGCCTGATCATTGTATTTACGGTTGTGTGAATTTTAATGGCTCCCGACTCAAATGCGAGTTCAGCATTTTGCCAGCCAATATGCTCAAACAAGTTATCTTCTATAAGCATTTGCTTGGCTCCCAATGCTTCCAAACCGCCTATGCCACAATTTTTAATCACATTATTTCTTACAATGTGGAAGCCTACACCCGGTTGATGAACGGTACTCCACATTTCGTTACCCATATCTATGCCTAACGAATTAGCCCACTCGATGGTACAATTCTCAACCAACCAATGGTGACCACGGTTTGTGGATACCAGACCACGTTGTGGTACTGGAAAACCATTACCGGCATGCTGAAAGGTAATGCCTTTTAATGCTATGTATCCCAACCCGTATTCCAATGGAACAAAAACCTGCTCCTTAGCTGTTGCTTCGACCAAAAAATCACCTGGTTGAGAATTGTCCGGAAACCTTACGTGAATCCGCATTCCATTGTGTTCGACCCAGAATGCTCCGCTGTCTCTGGAAGCCAGGTCAACCGGATTCATAACCTGTTCCAAAGGTTTGCCATTCAAAAACAGGATACCGCGTCGTAAAAAATGCCGGTCCATATTTACCTTTTATATTGTAAATACTCCCTGTCGTGCATCAGATTTACCATCCAAAGGGATTGTATCCTCCAAATTCTTTGCCGTCAAAATCGTATTGCCATATTCTGGAAGCCGTAATAACACTGTCTTCAGTATAG
This sequence comes from Bacteroidales bacterium, assembly GCA_012031335.1. The sequence continues at coordinate 7,367 of JAAUTT010000043.1, forward strand.
GGTTCATGTTTATCATAAATCCATCCTCTTCCTTTTTCCCATTTTTTGTTTCCAGTGGAAAAGAACCCGAAATAATTACCTTTTCTCCTACAGCCGCTTCATAGGTAATCATTTTTTCAGCGCTCACACCCCCTTTGGCAGGATGCACCGTTTCGCGATAAATTCCTTCCCTGATAATTACCTTATCGCCGGGTTCCATTATTTCAGCTGCTTTTTGAAATGGTTTTGAAAGGTTTTTGGACTGTTCCGGGGTTTTGATCAGATGCAGCAGTATTATTGCAATCTACATAAAAGGTGTGCTTAAAAACCTGTTTCTTTTCCCAGTTAGGAAAAACCTGGCCATTGGCAAGTTTTGTATCCGAAATCTCGCCGAAAGGATTATCCTGAGCAAACACCAGGGACGGACTCAGCAATAAAAAATAGGGGATACTACTACGAATAAAGTTTAGAATAGCGGTAGACAGGATAGTAGATAGTTTGATCATAACATATAAATAATAAAAAGTGTTAAAGCCACTAAAATGATAATGAATATTATTTCTACAGGATTAAGTCTGAAATGCTTTTTGTATTTTTTGGGCGGATCATAATAAAATTTCAATGGCTAAATTTACAGCACCACGGATAAAAGGGAGTGTAATAATGTCCCATTATATGGGTACATTATTCCCAATCGTATTATAGACGGATAAAAGATGGGTAAAAAAAAGAAAATTACTTTTTTACCCGATTTTGCAGCATATTCGCTGGGGTTACCCCAAATTGCCGGCTAAAACACTTGCTGAAATATTGCGGATCGTTGAAACCAACTTCGTACGAAATTTCCGAGACATTCATTTTCTTTTGTGTTAAAAGATATGCGGCCCTTTTAAGTCGGATTACCCTCATAAATTCATTTACCGACTGACCGGTAAGAGCTTCCAGCTTGCGGTAAAGAACCGACCGGCTCATTCCCATTTCATTCACAAATACTTTCACATCAAAACTGGAATCGTCAATATGCTTTTCAACTATTTCCATAGCCTTCAGCAAAAACTTTTCGTCAGTGGAGGTTACGGTAACTTCAGCGGGTTGCAGAATCATATCATTGCGAAATTTCTCCCGCAACTTTCTACGCGATTCAAGTAAATTCGAAACCCTGGCATTGAGAACAAAAGGATTAAAAGGCTTGGGCATATAATCGTCAGCTCCGGTATTAAAACCTTCAATTTTCGATTCATCGGATGTTTTGGCCGTGAGCATTATAATAGGAATATGACTGGTAAGCGCATTGCTTTTAACTTTCAAGCAAAACTCAACGCCATCCATGCCAGGCATCATAATGTCGGTAATAATTAACTGAGGCATAAATTCCTCCGCAAGTTTTAATGCTTCCTGGCCTTCGGATGCCTGAATAACTTTATACCGGGGTTCCAGTGTCCGCTTTATGAAGATTCTGAGTTCAGGATTATCATCAACTATTAAAATTTCCACCTGTTTCGACCGGTGCATTGCCTCGTCTCCACTTAAACTCTTCTCCTCATTTTCGGAATCCTCCCAGGGAATAATTACCGTTTCGTTTCCATCAAACGATGGACCTGTCTGATCTTCGGTAATTACAAGCTGATCTTTTGTATACTGATCTTTGCCGGTTGGAAGTAACACCGTAAAAACACTGCCTTTTCCCGGTTCGCTCGTTACGGAAATTTTCCCTTTATGTAATTCAATCAAATCTCTGGTAAGCGCCAGGCCTATGCCACTGCCGGCTATTTCCATTTTCCTGCCCTTTGCCGGAGGAGTGGATAACTGGTAAAACCTGTCGAAAATATTTTGTTGTCTCTCGCTGGCAATACCAATACCGCTGTCGCTAATACTTACTTCTAAATATTGCCGTATTTCGTCGCTTTTATCGGTTGCATTCTGCTTTAAGCCTGTATTTGGAACAAGATTGAGTTTCATAACGATTAGTCCCGAATCAGGAGTAAACTTAAATGCATTCGACAGCAGATTATAAAATATCTTATCCAGGTGATCCCTGTCGAACCAGGTATCCAGAGATTCGATTTTACTCTCGAAACGGTATTCTATGCGATGAAGGCTTGCCATATCCCTGAAGGCTGTATAAATACCACTTAAGAATTCGACAATATCTCCGTGGGTTGCATTTACCTTCATGTTTCCGGTTTCAATTTTACGGAAATCCATGAGTTCATTTATCAGGCGAAGCATCCGGGCAGCATTGCGGTAAATTAATTTCAACTGGTTTCTAACAGATTCGGTTGATTCCTTTTCTTCTATCAGTTTTTCCAGGGGTCCTAAAATCAAGGTAAGCGGAGTGCGGAACTCATGCGAAATATTAGTAAAAAAACGGAGTTTCATTTGGTTTACTTCTTCAATTTTCGCTTTTTCCAGATCCTTAATCTGTAACTGATGCTTATGGCGTTGGATTGAAATCAAATAACTCCGGAAGGATATAAATAAACCAATTAAGAGCAGGGTATAAATAGTAAATGCCCAATAGGTTTTCCAGAAAGGCGGCAAAATGGTGATATCAATAAAAGTTCCTTCATTATTCCATATACCATCATTATTAGATGCCTGAACCATAAAAACATATTTCCCGGGATCGAGATTGGTATAGGTGGCTGCTCTTTTTGTGCCAACATTGTTCCAGTCGTCAAATCCCTTCATTATATACCTGTACTGGTTTTTTTCACTCGATGTATAATTAAGAGCTGTAAATTCAAATGTGAAAACCGATTTATAGGGCAATGTTATTTCCCTGGTTTCCATGATATCCTTTTGCAATACGGATCCTTTTGCCCCTATGGTGACTGGTTTGTTAAAAAGGGTGAAACCTGTAATAAAAACTAAGGGAGGTACAAGGTTTTCCTTTATGCTGTCCGGATTAAAAATATTGAAACCATTCACCCCGCCAAAAAGAAAATCGCCCGATTGTGTTTTTACAGATGCTGAATAGGAAAATTGATTGCTTTGCAGCCCGTCAATAGCTTCGAAATTTCTAAAAATCTCTTTATGCGGATCGAACCGGGACAGCCCCATATTTGTACTTAGCCACAATTTACCCCGTTTGTCTGGCAATATCTGATGGATGGCATCATTGGGCAAACCATTCTTTTTAGTATAAAGCTTAACATTACCGGTTTGTGGGTTGTACCGATATAAACCACCACCTTCGGTACCGATCCATATTTCGTTGTCGGGCCCTTCATAAATATCGCGAATATCGTAATTTGACAGGTTATCCAATTCCCTGTTAGCGCTTTGGGGAGCATGAAATTTTTTTGTTTGCTTATCAAATATGGCTATTCCAATGCCTCCAATCCAAATTTTCCATTTTTGTCTTCGAGGATACTCACTACCTTGGTTGGGAAAATCCGGTTATTTATGATGGTTCGGGGAATATGCCGGAATGTTTTACTAACGCGGTCGAAAAGCTCCAGGCCTCCAAGGGTTCCAATCCACAGGTTATTTTCTTTATCTTCATGAATCACCCAAACATTGTTATTAATTAAGCTTGTTGTATCAGCAGGATTATTTCGATAGTTAACAAACGATTCTTTTTTACGGTCGAACAGATTTAGTCCGCCGTTATATGTTCCGACCCATAGATTTCCCTTCCGGTCGCGGTATACCGATGTTACCACATTACTGCTTAAACTTCTGTTGTCGGATGGGTTGTGCCGGAAAGCAAAAAACTTACCCGTTTTCCGGTCAAACCGGTTCAATCCTCCCCCATCGGTTCCAATCCAAAGTATGTTGTTTTCATCTTCGCAGAAGCATAATACCGATTTATGACTTAACCCGTTCTGTCCGGGAATAACCTGAGTATAATGGCTGAATTGTTTTTTCTGCGGATTTAAAACATTAATTCCACCTCCAAATGTTCCTATCCAGATAATCCCCTCTTTGTCGGGGTAAATCTGATATACTGCATTGCTCGACAGCCCCCGTGGATTATTGATTTTGTATGCTATATTCGAAAGGGTATTATTATCCCTGTTAATAATATCAATACCCCCTCCGTCAGTCGCAATCCATACCGCTGAATTACCCTGGAAAAATATATCCTGAACAATATTGTTGCTTAACCTGATACTACCCGAAACCTGGGATAAATGTTCAAAAGAAGATTTTTGTGAATTGAAAATATAAATGCCGTCACCCTCAGTCGCTATCCATATATCTCCTTTGGGGTCTTCATGAAGAGATTTGCCTCTTGCCGGACCATGATTCCCCTTCGAATTTTCGGAAAAAGGAATGATTGTGTGGCGAAATCCTGATTTCTCAAGCTTATGAATCGCATTATCTTCCGAAACAAACCACAAATTCCCTTTTCTATCTTCCAAAATACTGTAAACATTTACAGTTCCTGTATTTATATGGATAAAGCCATTTTTGGATTCGTCAAATAAATTAAGGCCGCCACCTAAAGTACCTACCCATATATTCCCGCTTTTATCTTCATAAACGGACCTTACAAAGTTATTTTTCAAACTTCCGGGGTCGTTAGGATTATTTAAGTAACGAACAAAGCGGTCTTTTTCCCGGCTGTAAACATTGATACCTCCGGAAGTTCCAATCCAAATGCGGCCTTTACGATCTTCCAAGAGGCAAAATATTTTGTTATTCGAAAGGGAAGTATTTTCTCCAGCCTGATGCCGGAATATTTTAAAACCGTATCCGTCGAACCTGTTCAGTCCATCGCTTGTGCCAAACCACATAAATCCTTTGCTGTCCTTTAAAATAGCAGTAACGGTATTTTGAGACAATCCCTGATCAATGGTTAAATGGTCGAAATTAACGGACGTTTGTCCATGCAAATGCAAACTGAAGAGAAAAATCAGGTATATGTTTGGTAGTAGTTTTCTCATAAGCCAAAAATAATGAAAAGAACGTATTTTGTATCGACATCATCACCTTTATTCGGCGTTAATTAAGGCGATTATATATTTTTAAAACATTAAATAATTAAAATATTTTTTGATCCGAATTGTATTTTTTGCCGCTAAGTCTCCTCACTATTTGCAGGAATGCAGGGTACACAAATCAGGATTTTCCGGCATCCTACATTTTAATACTTTCCTTTCGATAATCACTTCGATCTGAATTTAACTTCAGGGGTTCCGGAATTTCAAACAACATACAAAAGAAAAGAAGAGAGAATGAAGTTCGCTACGAACCTAACGAAATGAATTACAATACGA
>JAAUTT010000044.1 GCA_012031335.1 Bacteroidales bacterium
GCTAAGTATTTGTCTTGATATAATTTATGCAGGTTTTCCATTCTATTGATTATTAGGTATATTTTAAAACGAATATAACACTTTTAACCCGTTAAAAAACCGTTTATTACCGTTTTTAACTGATAAATGTCATTTTAAGGGACTAATTTCGGTTTGAAATTTAACAAAGATCACTTCAAAGCTAAAAAGTATTTTTAATTTATGGAACGACGTCGATTTTTAGGAAATCTATCAATAGGTTTTGCCGGATTTGGAATTGCCGGGGCATGTTCAGGAAATGCATCCGGTAAAACTAACCCGACTGCTTTGTTAAACAATGCAAAAGAGCCTGGATACAGAAGATTAAAACCAATAAATACGGGCATTACATTGGGTGCAAACAATAAAGTGCAATTGGCACTTATTGGAGCTGGTAATTGGGGCACGGTACTGGCAATGAACGCGATTAAATTAAATAAAAACATCTCGATAAAATATATATGTGATGTGGATGATACACGCGGAGGTATGGCTATTTCTGAAATCACCAAAAAACAAGGCCAAAGCCCTATACGTGTCAGGGATATGCGGAGAGTTTTTGAAGACAAGGAGGTAGACGGGGTTATCATAGCCACACCGCAGCATTGGCATGCCCTTGCATGTATATGGGCTATGCAGGCCGGGAAGGATGTTTATGTAGAAAAATGTGTCTCGTTTACCATTGCCGAAGGGCAAAAAATGATTGAAGCGGCCGTGAAATATGGTCGTGTACTCCAGTGTGGCACCCAAACCGGAGTGCCCTTTACAACGTTAAGGCCAAAGAATACATTAAAAGCGGCGAACTGGGAGATATTGTTGCCGTTGATATTATGGAACTTGATGAAGGGCCGGTACCCTTCAGGGAGAAGGAAGCCTCAAATACGCCTGATAGCATAGATTGGGATTTATGGTTAGGACCGGCACCAAAGGTTCCGTATAGTGTTTCGCGAAATAAATCGTGGCTATATTACTGGGACTACTCCGGAGGGGGCGAACTTGCAAATGGTGCCATCCATCAGCTCGATCTGGCGCGCTTTGTAATTGGCGATCCCGGATTCCCAAAATCTGTTTACTGCGCTGGTGGGCGCTATTTGTTCGATGATGAAAGAGAGGTACCCGATTATCAAAAACAGTATTCGAATACGACAATTTTGTAATGTCGCTCCAAACGGGCGCATTCACCCCATACCTGTCAAAAGCCAGCTCGGAAATACGGAATGGGGACCTATTTCCCGAGTGGAAAATGAATTGCGAGAAGATTATTATTTATGGTACAAAAAGGTAATGTATCTTGGGCGTATGGGTGCCGGATGGCAGGTTTTTGAAAAAGACGGTAAAATTGCAGCACAGGAATACGGTCGCTATCCGTTAGCTGATCACATCAGCAATTATATTGATTGCATAAGATCCAGAAAACAACCAAATTCCGATATTGTTGAGGGTCATAAAAGCTCTGTGCTGGCTCATTTGGCCAACCTTTCGTACCGGGCTGGCAAAAAGCAGTTGCTATTTTCGCCTGAATACGAAACAATTACTAATAACCCGGAGATTCAGGAATTATCTATGGGTCAGTATCGGAAAGGGGTTTTGAAATACCAAAACTATTAATTTAAAGCAATTATGAGAAAAAAACTTATACTTTCCGGAGGGGTTATTTTGGCCTTGGTAATTTTTGCTGGTGCTTTACGCTTACAGCAATACCTGGGGAAAAACCGACCTTGACGTAAAGTTGCATATAAACGACAGCCTTGTTCGCAGTTCAAGCTTTGGCGAACCGCCTACTTTTGCAATCTGGCTCGAAAATCCCGATACAAAGGAAATACGTGCGGTTTATGTAACCAGGCGTGCTGCCGAAGGCGATTGGGAAGGTAAAACAGAGGTGCCGGTGGCACTTCCAAAATGGTTTGAAGCTCGGAAAACAGAAAATGGGAAAAAAAATACCCTGGGTGTAGATGCTTTTTCAGGAGCAACTCCTAAGCCTGGATATTTTACCGCAAAAGCAAGTCTGGACCCTGGAAGCATGTGGATATGCTGGATAGAAGTGAACCTGGCCGGCGATTTCAACGAGTTTTACAAAGGGAACAATGTTGAAGAAAACGAATCGGATAAATTTTTATCGGGACAACCGGCTTTGCTTTATATGGCAGGCTTAAACGCAACTGTAGGTTTTAAGGCAAAGCCTGAACTGATAGGCATGTGCGTACTTGGCGCCCCCGATGGGGAAATAGTCCAACCACTGAAAGGGATCACCACTGCCTATAAAATTTTCGATGAATTGACCATCTCCGTAGTAAAGCCTAAGCCAAAAATCGTAGTGAAGTAAAATTTTTATGAACCTATAGTGAGGACAAAAACATAGAAAACATGACGCTTTTTTTAACACCGGAAAACAGGAACAAGGCGGGAAGTTCAAAAATTTACGTGCTGTTCGTCGCATTTATGTCGTTGTTTGCCATAGTTGGTTTTGCATATTACGGTTTACCTTTCTTTTACGATTTCATGATACAGGAATTTGGCTGGTCGCGTGCCGAAGTCACATCGGGAAATGCGGTTGGCAAATTGCTTGTAGGGCCACTGTTCGGATTTCTGGCTGGCTGGCTGATAGACCGTTATGGGCCGAGATCGCTTATGATGGCGGGTGTGGTTATGGCTGCCGCAGCTCTTGTGGGCCTCAGCTTTGCCGATTCACTGCCGTTGTTTTATCTGTTCTATATTTTCAATGCGTTGGGATACGTATTCGGTGGTCCGCTTCCGTGCCAGGTACTTATTTCGAGGTGGTTTGATAATAATCGTGGGAAGGCCATGGGTATTGCATACCTGGGCATTGGAACCGGAGGGGCATTGGTACCGCTTATTTCGTCCGGACTGGAAAGTCATTTTGGATGGCACATGGCATTGATGTCGTTGGGCATTCTGGTATTCCTCATTGCTTTTCCTATGGCTTTCTTTATAAAAGATCCTTCTAAAGGCCGCAATGCGCAAACGAATGTGCAGCCTATGGTATCCATTAAAACTATACTGCGCGATAAAAACTTTTACCTGCTGGCATTCGGAAGTATGTGTTCCATTGGGGCTATAGGAGGGGTAGGACAGCATATCAAGCTTTATCTTCGCGACCTTGATTTTGCGCAGGGGCAGGCTGCGCATATCATGTCGATTGTTTTGCTTTCGAGCCTTGCGGGTCGGGTACTCATGGGTTTCCTTGCCGATATGATCAACCGTAAGTATGTGATGATTTTGATTTACCTGATTGTTGCGCTTGCAATCCCGCTTCTGCTTTTGCCTGATTTTCCCGGCAGGATTTATGTATTTGCTGTAATATTTGGTATTGGACTTGGCGGCGATTATATGATCATTCCGTTGATGGCAGGCGATCTTTTTGGTGTTAGGGCATTGGGGCGAACCATGGGCATTATCCTGGTAGCCGATGGTATTTCCGAAGCTGTGTTTCCGATGCTGGTGGGTGCCATGCACGATAGTGCCGGAAGTTATACCCCGGGTTTCTGATGCTGATAGGCCTTGCAACCTTTGGGGCGGTGATCATTGCCTTCCTTCCTAAAAACCGGAAACACGAAATTGCTTAATTATTTAAACGATATATATGATCATTCAGTCAATTGAACCTCAGAGCTTAAAATCGAAGCTCGACCAGTTCTGGAAGCTGTCGGGCGAAAAAATCAACAGCATCGAAAAGGAATACAATACAGCCCTTGGTGCGCCTGTCTTCACCGTTAACGGTAAATATTCCACCCGGGGATGGACGGAATGGACGCAGGGTTTTCAGTTCGGGTCGGCGGTTTTGCAGTTCGATGCCACAGGCGATGAGCAATTCCTGAAATCGGGCCGCGACAACACAGTACATAAAATGGCACCGCATATCAGTCATATCGGGGTGCACGACCATGGTTTCAATAACCTGAGCACCTATGGCAACCTGCACCGGTTGATGGTGGAAGGAAAAACACCTTTTAACGAATGGGAAAAACATTTCTATGAACTAGCCCTGAAGGCTTCCGGTGCAGTGCAGGCCAGCCGGTGGAGCAAAACGCTTGAGGGAGGCTTTATCTATTCGTTCAACGGGCCGCATTCGTTATTTGTGGATACCATCCGCTCGTGCCGGGTTTTGATGGTGTCGCACAAACTGGGACATTTTCTTCCGGGTGAAAACGATGTGCGCATCTCGTTGCTGAAACGTGCTGTCGATCATCTCATCTCTACTGCCCGGTATTCTGTTTATTATGGCGAAGGCCGCGACAGCTACGATGTTTGGGGCCGTGCTGCCCACGAAGCTGTTTTCAACATGAACGACGGAAATTTCCGTTGTCCCAACTCCCAGCAGGGATATACAGGATTTTCCACCTGGACTCGAGGTTTGGCGTGGGCAATGCTTGGTTTTGCCGAAGAACTCGAATTTGTAGATACCCTCCCTGAAAATGAATTTCAGGGTATGATTTCAAAAGCAGAACTTATCGGCATCCTGTTAAAAGGAGCAAAAGCAACATGCGATTTTTACATCGCCAATACAGCATCCGATGGTATTCCATACTGGGATACCGGCGCTCCGGGATTGGTAAAACTGGGCGATTACCTGAACCAGCCTGCAAACCCTTACAATGCTTTTGAGCCAGTTGATAGTTCCGCCGCTGCCATTGGTTCGCAGGGGTTGCTGCGCCTGGGCAATTATCTCAAATCAAAGGGCGATAATGATGCAGGTAACCGTTATTGGCAGGCGGGTGTTACGGTCGTTTCGAGGTTGCTCGAAACACCTTATTTATCGGTGGATGCTGCTCACCAGGGACTTTTACTGCACTCGGTGTACCACAGGCCAAATGGCTGGGACAACATTCCCAATGGGCAGAAAGTGCCATGCAACGAGTCGAGTATGTGGGGCGATTATCATATCCGCGAGGTGGTGCTTTATTTAACAAGAGTCATTTTGGGCGGACAATACTATACTTTTTTTAACGGGGTGAAGTAATGGCTTCGGAATTGACCGATCTCTCCAGGCTTTGTGTGCACACGCTCACAACTAAGCCCTGGAATATTGAGGAATGTGTGAAAAACTATGCGGCTGCAGGAATCCGTGGCATTACTGTGTGGCGCAATGTGCTGGAGAATAAAAACCTCACCGAAGTTAAAATGCTTCTGAAGGATCATGATATGACGGTTGTTTCGCTTGCCCGCGGAGGTTTCTTTCCTTCGGCTGATTCCGCGAAAAGGCTGGCTGCCATTGAAGATAACCTGTGGGCCATTGAACAGGCTGCCGGCATTGGTGCTCCGGTAATTGTGCTTGTTTGCGGGGCCGACGGACGGCAGTCGCTCGAAAAATCGCGTGATCAGATTGCCGGGGGGATCCTGAAAATTCTTCCGGCAGCAAAGAGTGCCGGCGTGAAATTGGCCATCGAACCACTGCACCCGATGTATGCCGGCGACCGCTCAGCTATTAACTCCATGAAACAGGCCAACGACATGGCCGAAATGATCAACTCCGATTTTGTGGGCGTGGCAGTGGATGTATATCATCTCTGGTGGGACGATACTTTACCTGCGGAGATTAAGCGCTGTGCAGCCAATAAGCACCTTTTTGCATTTCATGTTTGCGACTGGAATGTGCCTACGGTAGATTTCCTCAACGACCGTGGCCTCATGGGCGATGGATGCATCAATGTCACCGAAATCCGCTCCTGGGTCGAAGAGGCAGGTTTTAAGGGTCATATCGAAGTGGAGGTATTCTCCGATAAATATTGGGCAACCGACCAAAAGGACTATTTGGAAAAAATTAAATCTGCTTACTTAATTCACACCTGATAATTATTAAGCGGATATGTTAAACTAATATTCTATTTAGAAATATATACTTATATATAAATTGATTGCAATTACTCTTTATTTAACTTGAACTAAACATAGAACGCCTATGGAAAAATAAAACTACAAACATGAAAAAAGGGAAAGGGTTGAAGCTCCTCCCGTAAAATAATGTAATAAAGACTTTATTAACTATTTAACATTCAAATTTATGAAAATTAATTCAATTTTGAAGTGGGGGAGGTATGTTTTTCCCTCAAAAAAAACACTACTAATTATAACGATTTCAGCTTTTTTTCTCATTACTAACTTTCTAATAACAGGAGCCTCAAATGTGCCTAACGAAGCATCTCAAAAAAAAATAATTACGGGCACTATTACGGATATAACTACTGGCGAACCGATTATTGGTGCAAATATAGTCGTAAAAGGCACCACCATAGGGGTAATGTCTGATGCTGACGGGAAATTTTCCATTGAAGTACCTGCGCCGGATGCAGAAATTGTTATTTCCTATATTGGTTATATATCCGAAACTCTTGTTCTGAAGGGGCAGAATAATAATATCAAACTGGCTCCGGACATCACGAAACTGGATGAAATTGTTGTGGTAGGCTATGGCACTACAAAGAAAAGAGACATATCTACCTCTATTGCCTCTATTTCGAGCGATAAACTAAGTGACCGGGTGGTGACCGGTTTTAACCAGGCCATTGCTGGAAAACTCCCGGGTGTAAGGGTGTCATCAACCAATGCGGCTCCCGGTGGAGGACAATCAATCATAATCAGGGGGATAGGTTCCATTAACGCCTCAGCGGCTCCTTTGTATGTGGTAGACGGAATGCCGCTGCCCGACACATATAATAAAAACGAAGATCCAATCAATTTCATTAACACCAACGATATTGAGTCTATTGAAGTGCTAAAAGATGCTTCGGCAACGGCTATTTATGGAGCCAGAGCTTCCAATGGAGTTATACTGGTAACCACCAAACGAGGCAAAAAAGGAAAACCAACCGTCAATTTAACTGCTAGTAGAGGAGTGGAAAGCATGATGAAAAAAATGGAATTGCTCAGCCGTGATGAATTCAACCAATACCTTGAAGACTCGCGATCTCAGGCTTATATCCTTGAAGATCCCTATCTCTGGGATGATAACAGGCGCAGTTGGTCGTGGAACGATCCTTACGATGTCAGGATTGCCAACTGGACGGCGCGCAATGCTTCAACAAATATAGTTGGCGACCCCAAACGGCAAAGATGGATCACAGTTATTGACGAAGTAAAAAACAATCCGAATTATGTAGACTGGCAGGATGAAATAACCCGTCCGGGAGTAATACAGGAATATCAGCTCTCGGCCAATGGTGGGAACGAAAGTGTTACTTACATGGTATCAGGTGGATATTACGATCAGGAAGGGTTAGTTAAATCATCAGGTTATAAAAGGTTTACCGCCAGGGCGAACGTTGATCTTAAAATCAACAAAAATCTGAAATTTGGAATCAATCTGGCTCCTTCTTTCGAAACCTTTGATAGGCTCGACCGTCAGGAAGGGGGTGAAGGTTCGAACAGTATTTTCTGGGCAGCTATTACTTTGCCACCCATTTATACTCCATACGACCAAAACGGCAAAATATCGTATTTCGGCACCAATGTAACCTCCCCCTACGACTATAACTTCGACTCGTGGGTGAACCCATACAGCAGTTTTCAAATTTCCGATATTTCCAGAAAAATGAAAAACATTACTTCCATATATGGAGAATTGACAATTCTGAAAGGACTAACTTTCAGGAGTGAGTTTCATTCAGAGTACTCAAACCGTATTTGGGAGTATTTTATGCCATCAGTAGTTCACGACAGAGCTTTGCCATATTCCCGGTCGCAGGGCAGTGGCGACAGGTCTACCCGAACTACCTGGAATACACAGAACTTGTTAACATATACCAATACTTTTAATAAGCACAGCATAACCTCTGTAATAGGGTATCAGTCTGAAAAAATCGTTAACCGAGGAATGGTTATCACAAAATACAACTATATGGTCGACGAACTGTCCACCCTCAATTTCTCATCCACCCTCGACGATCTCATTGATGGTGCAAAAACCAGTGAATACGAAGTTTCCATGATAGGGATGTTTGGCCGCGCAATGTACAATTACAACAGAAAGTATTATTTAACAGCAAGCGTCCGCAGGGATGGATCCTCAAAGTTTGGTGAGGAAAACCGCTGGGGTATTTTCCCTTCCTTTTCACTGGCTTGGAGAATTTCGGACGAAAAATTTATGCAACCGCTCGAAAAGGTTATCTCAGATATGAAGATCCGCGGAGGATGGGGTAAAGTTGGCAATAGCGGCATTGGTGATTATCAGGCATTAAACAGGCTTTCTCTTTCCGACTATAGTTTAGGAGCCGGGACCAGCGGTACTTTTATAGCCGGGACATCGGATGCCGGGATTGCATATACGGGTTTAGGCTGGGAATCGACTGAGGATTTTGATATTGGAGCCGACATTCAGTTGTTTGGAGGCCGAATCAATATTGAATACGATTATTACATCCGCAATACCACCGACATGTTATTTTCGGTTCCATTGATGCAGCACTCAGGATTCTCAAGTCAGGTAAGAAATACCTGCTCCATGCAAAACAAGGGTATGGAATTCAGGATAAATACTCAGATATTGACCGGAGCTTTTAATTGGAGCACCGACCTTAACCTTTATTACAACCGCAATAAGGTTACCAACTTGGGGCCTGAGAAAAATCCGATTTACAGCGGCCCGGGAAATGTAAACCGCACCGATGTAGACAAACCTTTGGCTAACATGTGGGGATATGTTTATTTGGGTCCTTACCGCGATTGGGAAGATGTTAAGACCAGTCCTATTATTAACGCCAATCAGGCAGCAAAAAACCGCTCCATACCTGGTGACCCTAAATGCGCCGATGTTAATGCCGACGGTATTATTGATGCCAACGACCAGACTACCATCGGGAATGCAGAGCCGGATTTTGTATGGGGCATAAACAATCGTTTTTCGTACAGGAACTTCGACTTGAATATCCAAGTGAATGGTGTTCAGGGTGGCCAAACAATGGCATATATGTTCCGTTCGGTTGTTTTTGGAAACAATCAGGGCCGAAGTAATATTCCTAAATTTTATTTCGATAATTACTGGCGCCCCGATCGCCCCGATGCCAAATATGAAGTGCCAACCCGAAAGGCCTATTCCCGTACCGTTGCCACAAACAGCAACCTTGTTTACGATGCAAGTTTTATAAATATAAGCAATCTTAACTTCGGGTACACGCTGCCTAAAAAATGGGCCGAAACAATAAGATTACAAAATGCCAGAATTTATCTCAGTATTAGTAATCTTTACATGTTTACAAGTTACCCTGGCTTTAACCCAGAAGTAAATTCAAGCGGGTTAAGTGCATTGTCACAGGGGATCGATCAAAACACCTACCCCATTGCACGTACCGTTTCTTTGGGTGTCAATATTACATTTTTAATACTTAAAAAATATGAAAGCTACATGGATATTATTAGGAATAACAGTTTTATTTAGTGCTTGTTCCGAAAGTTTTTTGGAACTTACACCAAGGATCAGTTGGTTTCCGAAGCTTTTTATAAAAATGTTGAACAATTAAACCGGGGTGTAATAGGGTGCTATGCACCTTTACAATCCACTTATAATGGTGGCGGTTTACCGCTAACTCTCGAAATGATTTCGGACGATGGTATACCCTGGAAAGGAAATACCAGCGTAATAAACGATTTTAACAAAACTTTTTCAAGCACGCCAGGAAGTTTATGGACTACATCCTATAACAACATACAGCGATGCAACAGAATGATACAGGTTATCCGGGAAAAAAGTTATACCGTGCAGGCGGGTGAAGAAACCCTTCCCGATGCTTATGAAGGAGAGGTTCGCTTTATCAGGGCATTGAATTATTTTAACCTTGTAAGGATATTTGGAGATGTGCCATTGGTCAACAAACCTTTTTCAGTTCCATCCGAAGCGGTTGGGATTGGACGTACTCCTGTTCAATCTATTTACGATGAGATAATCATTCCCGATTTCCGGTTTGCAGCCGAACACTGTCTTTTAAGGAGCGCAATGCAGGCATCAAACCTGGGGAGGGTAACATCTGGTGCCGGATATACCATGCTTGCCAAAGCCTATTTAACCCTGAAACTATATGCTGAAGCTGAAGAGGCACTGAAGAAAGTTTTAGATTCCAAAGAATATAAATTACTGAATAAGCCATCGGATGTTTTTTTGCTCGAAAACTCCAACAGCCCGGAATCGATTTTCGAAGTGCAGTTTGACGAAGCTGCCGAGGATGGAAGTACCTTCAATAGTTGGATTGGTTGGGAAATTTGGCAGGCATTAAATGTTACCTCCCGCTCCGGGCAGTTAATAATCTCAGGCAACCTTATCAGTGCCTATAAAAACAATTCCGACACAGTGCGACTTAACTCATGGCTGGGAGAAAAAGCTTACGATCAGGTGCAAAAGAAATGGATAACCGATGAGCCCTGGTGCAAAAAGCATGTAACCTATGGTTTGGGCTTGCTTAATGCAGGTAACAATTACACCGTTACCCGGTATGCCGATGTGTTGCTTATGCTTGCCGAAGTTATGGTTATGCAAAACAGAAATAGCGAAGCGCTCCCTTATATTAACGAGATTCGTCGCCGTGCTATGGTTCCCGAATACACAGCTGGCCAGCTCACCATAAATACAATTTTGCATGAGCGCAGAATGGAGCTCTGTATCGAAGGACACCGGTGGTTCGATTTGTTAAGGACAGGTAAAGCCTTGGAAACTATGAATGCAATCATAAAACCAAAGGTTGTACCCGAATGGCAATTGCTTTTCCCCATCCCGAACGGCGAAATACAAAAAGATCCAAGTATGGTGCAAAATCCCGGATATTAAAATTCATATCCACGATTTCTTAACTTAAAAAATTGAACACTATGAAAATGAAATTATTCCATACGTTTTTTCTCTTTTTCGCAATCATGTTATCCATTTTTTGCGGATGCCAAAAGGATAGCGAAGTTGAAGCCCCTGAAATAGGCAATATTACCTTCTCTCAAGTTGATGCCTCAACAGGTGCCGAAACCCCGGTGACAGAAATTACATCGAAGCAGTCTGTTACCATTTTTGTTGAATCTGCCGGCAATCTGTGCACTGTTTGGCCCGCCGGCGACAGGCTTACTATTAAAAGCAAATTGAACAACGCAAACGACTCAGTAGACGTGTATAACAATGTTGTCCTTACCCGAAGCGATGACCACAAGGATTATGGACTTGTGGGTGCCAAAGGGCGGCCAATGTCGTTCAGCACAGGTGGCTTTTCGCTGAAGTATACTTATGCAAACCCTGGAACCTATACAATAACCATAATTGCCACAAAACATGGGTTTAATTCCACAGAATATAAGCAAACCTTGGTAAAAAAGGAGGTTGTTGTTAAATAGCCGCTCACAGCTTACTCTCCCTTCACTTTATTAATTTTGGAAGGGAGAGTATCTTTGGTTATAACTATATGTTTTTCAGATTAATCCGACATAAAAATATGAATATAAAACAGTTACTTTTGGCAATTGGAATATTTTTTAATATTTTCCACCACGTCTGCTTAGCCCAAGGCATTCTGTCCGGGACAGTTGTTGAGCAAAAATATGTTTCTCTGGTCGTGCAAAATATCCCTGTAAACTCAAGTGTCGATACTTTTGTTATAAAACGAATGGAATTTGGACGATATTTAATCCCTTACAGCAATAACCAAAAGTTTATAAAAAACTGTGATCCCGACAAAGCTGCGATTATTTTTAAAGGAACGCTAAAGCCTGATTCGATGGGATATTTAACTTATAACGACCAACAGGTAAAGCAGAAATATTCGTATGTATATTGGTTGCAGAACAAGCACGGTAAAATATTAGGCAACCCTGTTTGTTTAAAGCTTCGCGATCCAAAAGTCTGGATGTCGCAACAAAGTATTGAAAAAACTATGGACAGCTTGGTTGCAAAATACCCGAAGTGGGCCCAAAAAACCACTTTTGGCAAAACGGTAAACAATTTGCCCATAAATGGACTGGTGGTTGGCAACTTAAAAAATGCCCTCCTTTTGGTTGGGTATACCCATGCAGGTGAATCGGGTGCTGAATTGCACCTGGCCACCATTGCACAATTGTTGAAGAATAATAAAAAGTATTTCAGAAAAGCGGGGATTATTGTTATACCTGTACTGAATATCGATTCGCGAAACCTCCTGATAAATGGCCAACCCGATTATGTGCGCACCAATGCAAATGGAGTTGACTTAAACCGGAATTTCCCTGCCAACTGGGAAAAACCCGACAATTCTTATGGAATAAAAACAGACGACCCTAATTCAACAACTTACAGGGGGCCATTTCCAGCTTCCGAACCAGAGACCCAAACATTGATGTCGGTAATGGAAACATATAAGCCAACTGTATTTTTCGATTATCACTGGATGGGCACAATAACAGGCTGTAATTTGTTATCATATCTCGACGACACTGTTATGAAGCTTGAGTTGGAGCTCTACGGAAAACTTTTCCATGACGGTTTTTTTTTCAGACCAAAAAAATTAAACCACCATTTCGCATCGAAAACAGCACAAAATCAGGTACCACCCAGCGATATGCCATTACAGTGGCAAAAATACCTGCATTTTC
>JAAUTT010000045.1 GCA_012031335.1 Bacteroidales bacterium
ATCACTTAATCTGAAATTACGCAGCAAGAGTTTGAGTCTCGGGTTCGATCCGCTGCAATAAAGGAAATTCGGACTTTTCCAGCCTAAAACCTGGCGAGCCCCCTCAGTTATAATCCCTTCGAATCCCATTTCGAAAACATCGTTTCCTATCTGGTCGGAATATATAAGTTCGGTATTGCTGAAAATTTTAGGATCCTGATTAAAATATTTCCTGATTTTTTCCCGGTGTAGCTGCACCTGGCGAACAAATTCATCCTTGTTGATAAGCGAAACCAGTGAATGCGAATTTGTTTCGCAGAGAAATTCTACACAACCTGTTTTTGCAAGAGCTTTAAAGCTTTCAATAACATCAGGTGTATACAGTTCAAATTGATCCAGGGCGGTGCCTGAGATAGAAAGCGCGATTTTGAACTTTCCTTTATTCTCTTCAATTGCCTGCAGGAGTGTTTTGGATGCCGGCAGGTAACTGTTATCGGCCATTTTTCGCAATGTCGATTCGTTGGTGTAATCGTCGTAATAATAATGGTCGTTTCCGATATCAAAAAACCTGTAACGTTTTAAGTGTATCGGTTGATGAACCTGAAAATACAAGCAAATTGTTTTCATCCTGTTTCCTTTTGATTATTCAACTAGTGTAAACCATATCATAAACTTCCTTCACCTTAAGTGCAGAAGTTTCCCACTTTTAATCCTTCCACTTCAATTTTCCATGTTTTGAAAACATTGTATGCAGTGCGGGATAATTAAGAATTCCATAGATTGCATCGGCCATTGCATTGATATCCCAAAAATCGACCTTTACTGCATGATTCAGAATTTCGGCAACCCCTGACTGGTGAGAAATGATTACCGGTACGTTCGATTGCATTGCTTCGAGGGGAGAAATACCAAAAGGTTCCGATATTGAAGGCATTACATAAACGTCGCTCATGTAAAACATCCGAAAAACGTCGTCGCCACTAAGGAAGCCAGTAAAGTGGAATTTATCCATAATTTTCAGCTTTGCAGCTCTGGCAATCATTTTGTTCATCATATCCCCGCTTCCTGCCATTACAAAACGGACATTGTCCATACGCTGAAAGTACTTTATTGGCCACTTCAATAAAATATTCAGGTCCTTTTTGCATGGTGATCCGTCCGAGGAAAGTAACAATTTTTTCGTTAAAAGGCCGGTCCGATACCAGATTTTCCTTTATAGCAACAGGTTCTACCGCATTATAAACGGTAATAACTTTTGCCGGATCTATTTCATATTTTTCGATTACTATTTTACGCGTCAGGTTACTTACTGTAATAACCTTATCGGCCATTTGCATTCCTTGTTTTTCGATAGCAAAAACATCGGGGTTAACATTACCCCCGCTTCGGTCGAAATCGGTAGCGTGAACATGTACAATAAGTGGTTTACCCGACACCAGCTTTGCAGCAATACCTGCGGGGTACGTTAGCCAGTCGTGAGAATGGATAACATCAAATTCAACCTGGTTTGCCAGTACTGAAGCAACCAAAGCATAATTGGATATTTCGCGGAAGAGATCGGGACCATATTTACCTGAAAACTCCAGCTTGCCAATATTTTCGGTTTCGGAAGTTACTCCGGTTATTTGTTGTTGTTCAATAAGATAATTTCTGTATTCTTCCGGGTCGAGATAAGGTATAAGTTTAACACCTACCTGAACCAGGTTGAGATCTTTCATAAACCCTTCTATTGAAAAGTTTTTCTTTATAACCGGAATTTCATTGGCTCCGATAATCTGAACTGCATCTTTTTCTTCGTCACCAAAAGCTTTGGGAACAACAAAAATAACATCGAGGTCGGGTACTTTGGATAAGCCTTTTGTGAGCCCATAGCAGGCGGTTCCAAGTCCTCCGGAGATATGTGGTGGAAATTCCCATCCAAACATTAATACTTTCATAGGATTTTAAGGATTTTACGATTCAATCATTTTAAACATTTGCAGAAGAGCGGCTACGCTCCAGGCCTGAGATATTGCTCCCCTGGCCTGATGCGGAGGATCACCGTTATATATTTCCGATATCGATCCGATTCCATGATTCATCATTTCCTCCTCAAATCCAAACAACAATTCCTTAATATGGGCAACTCCTGAATTCTTATGCAATTTCAGGTAAGCCTTACAATAATGCTCCAATAACCATGGCCAGGCAGTTCCCTGATGGTATGCCCTGTCGCGTGTTTCCTGATCTCCTTCACAAGTTCCTTTATAATCGATATTTTTAGGTGATAGAGTTCTTAATCCCTTTGGGGTTAGTAATTCGGAGCTTACCACATCTACTACAGCTTTCTTCATTTCCTTGGTTAAAGGAGAGTAGTCAAGAGCAGCTGCTATAACCATGTTTGGTCGCACCGACCAGTCCTTAACCTGACCGTTTACATAATCGGCCAGATATTTTTTGTCATCGTCCCAGAAAGTTTCCAAAAATGAATTTTTTATACGTTCAGGGATGTCTTTCCATGCTTCAATAAACTTTTTGTCATTGTTTTTTTCTGCAAGTTCCAGGGTAAAACAAATGGCATTATACCAAAGGGCATTTATTTCAACAGCAAAGCCTCTTCGTTGTGTAACCGGCTGACCAAATACTAAGGCATCCATCCAGGTAAGAGCTTTACCTTCTGCACCAGCATAGATGAGTCCGTTGGTATCCATACGGATATTAAACATCTGGCCTTCGCGGAATCCTTTCAGGATAGCCTTCATTGGCTTTTCATATTTCTTCCAGACTTTCTCCGGAAGATTGGTGTATTGCGAATACTGCTGCAGACTCCAGAAAAACCATAGAGGAGCATCGACAGAATTGAAAGCCGGACTTTTTTCATTTCCCATATTTGGGAAGAGACCACCTTTCATGCGATTTACCATCGTATCAACAACTTCCTCAAATGTTGCCGGATCGTCAATTGTTAAGGTAAGACCTGGCAGGGAAATAAATGTATCTCGTCCCCAAGCACCAAACCATGGGAAACCAGCAATAATTTCGGTTTTATTTTCTTTCCTGACAATAAATTGATGGGCGGCATTTATCAGGCAAGCTTTGAAATCGGAGCGGACAATTCTTTTGGAAAGAGCCGTTGTAAATTTTCTCTTAAATGTAGCCGGACTTTGCTCTTGCAGCGCTGCAGAGAAAATAACGGACTCTCCTTTTTTAATACTGGTTTCGAAATAGCCTGGCACATACAGGTCCTCTTGAAAATCGTATCCACGTTCCTGTTCCTGCGAATATTCAATATTATAGTACCAATCGGGTACCTGAATAAACTCGACGTTTTTCGAAAACTGCATGTATAAACTTGGGAAGCCGCTATATAATTTTGATTTTACACCGTTAGTAACACTGGCAATCTTAGTGTTGGCAAACATGTTTGCTTTGGAAAGCTGGTGGTAATTTCTGAAGGCCAGGAAAGGACGAAATCTGAGTTTGGTCGGGGAATGCGCTTCTTCAAGTGTATACCTTATCAAAACCTGTTCTTCCTGATCAACAAGAAGAATTTCTTTTTTTCAGAATTACTCCTCCCACATGATATATGGTAGTGGAATTCAGGTCCGATTCAAAGTCTCGTACATATTTATGACCTTTAGGTTCATAATTATCTCCGGGATATTTATGAATACCAAGGTTAAACTCATTTTCGTGCTGTATCACTGTTTCGTCGAAACTCGACAAAAAAACAAAATTATCTCCACCAAATTTTTCAACCGGACAAACCAATAAACCATGATACTTTCTTGTATTACACCCAATAATGGTAGTACACGCATAAGAACCGGCACGATTCGATCTCAGCACCTCTTTATTCAGGGAGTATTCCAAATTGATCAACTTGGTTTTGTCAAATTGTAAGTAAGCCATACCTTTAAATACTTTATGTTTCGGGTCTTTTTGACAGTAACAATATCAAAAGGAAATTGTTTTTTGTTTGCTTTTATATGTATCTAAAATTAACAAAATAAGCCAAATATCCCAAAAAAAACTTTAAAATGTATTTTAAATTTGAGTTATGTTATTATTTATCAATGTTATTAAAAGGTACAAAATAATTAAAGGGACTCCAATTAATTAAAGTAAATTTTATACATTGTTTTTTTTAATTTTGAGCTTATTTTTAAAAGATATGAGACAGACACTTTATCTGATTTTTATTGCATTTATCCTTTATTCGTGTGGTAATCAATCGGGCAATACAAAAATTTCCGGAAAACTTGAGAATGCCAAATCCGAAAATGTAATTATTGAGGAGTTAACACTCGCCGGTAAGAAATACAGTGATACTGTTGAGCTTACGGGTAGCGGAAAATTCAGGTTTAAAATTAACATTGAAGATCCGGCTTTTTACAAGTTGAAAGTAGGTGAACAGAGAGGTATAACCATAATAGTACGCCCCGAAGATAAGATTTATATTACCGGTGATGCTTCCAACCTTTATGCTACCTATGAAATTGAGGGATCAGATGAATCAACTTATGCACAGGCGCTCGACAGGAGGATGGATAAAACAGTGAAAGGTATTGACTCTCTGAATACTGTTTATCGTCAATTCCTAAATAATCCGAATATTGTAAATATTACAAAAACACTTCAGAATAATTATTACAGGTTACTGGATGAGCAAAGACAGTTTACTGTCGACTTCATACAGAAACACCCCGCCTCGCTGGCAAGTATTATTGCCTTGTACCAGCAAACCGACGATAGTGTTTTTGTTCTTTACAAAGCTGAGGATACCAAATATTATGCTCTTGTTGATTCGATGCTTTATCCTAAATACCCCAAAGCATCCTATGTAAAAGCTCTCCATAGTAATCTTGAGAATATAAAAGCCCAACATAATCAGGAGCAACTGAAAAAGATAATGTCGGCGCTTGGTTCACCTGCTCAGGACTTTAATCTACCTGGAACTACCGGGAAAAATGTCGCTTTGTCATCGTTTAAAGGGAGTCCGCTGCTACTTTATTTCTGGGCGTCCTGGTGCGATTCCTGCCGAAACAACAATCCAGCCATACTTGAACTTCAGAATAAATACAGAAGGGATGGTTTGAAAGTTCTGGCTGTGTCGCTTGATACGAACAAAGATGTATGGACAAATGCCATTAATAAGGATAAGATTAGTTCCTGGACACATGTTAGCGACCTTAAATACTGGAATTCGCCTATTGTATCAAAATATAATATCGAAAATGTTCCTTTATATTTCTTACTTGATAAAGAAGGAACAATTATCAGCAGAAGTTATAGCCTGAATTCTATCGACGATCGGTTAGCGTTGTTGTTTAAAGAATAGACACTTAAGTGCAAAAAAGATATATTTTGCTTCGGATGTTCATTTGGGATTATATCCCAGGGAGAAAAGTGAAATTCGTGAAAAGCATTTTGTTCAATGGCTCTCCGAGATAAAGGATTCTGCCGAAGCGATATACCTTGTTGGGGATATTTTTGACTTCTGGTATGAATACCGTAAAGTTGTACCCCGAGGATTTGTCCGATTTCTTGGAAAGCTTGCCGAATTAACAGATAGCGGTATCGCAGTTCATTACTTTGCAGGCAACCATGATATATGGGTAAACGACTACCTGCCAAAGGAAACTGGCGTAATTTTACATCATGATCCTTTTTTTACCAATATCAGAGGAAAGAATTTTTTGATCGCACATGGAGATGGGTTAGGACCAGGAGATCACAGTTATAAAATACTTAGGAAAATATTTACTAACCCACTGATGCAATTTCTTTTTTCGAAGATTCATCCCAATATGGCTTTCGATTTTGGTCATTGGTGGTCGCGGCAGTCGCGTTATTCAAAAGGATTGTTTGAGGAATTTCTTGGAACCGATAAGGAATACCTGATACTCTATGCAAAGGAAATATTAAAGCAGCAGCCGATCGATTATTTTATTTTTGGTCATCGCCACATACCCATGGATATTAAAATAGATAATGCACAGCTTATCAATCTTGGTGAGTGGATATATGCCTATACTTATGCAGAGTTTGACGGAGAAAAACCGGTGCTAAAGTCTTTTAACAAGGACTTTAACACCAGTCATATAATCCGTTCTGAAATTGTTTAATTTACTTCTATAATTTCGTATTGCTGCGTTCCGAGGCCTATATTTTCCGCGTGGTCGAGGCATTCTTTCCAGTTGGTTTTGGGATGCGTAAACCCAAACCTGTCTCCTTCCATATGATGATGTTGACCAATAATACTGGCTGGGTTAATTTCGGCTTTGTTGACAAGATCGACAGAAGCTTTGTCAATAGCCACCGGATCAACAGAAGCAAGAATGCCAATATCGTTTACAATGGGAATATCGTTATTCCCCCAGCAGTCGCAATCGGGCGAAACATCCATGATAAAATTAATATGGAAATGCTGTTTGTCTTTTAATACGGCAAAGGCATATTCTGCCATTTTTTCATAAAAACCTTTGTTTTCCCATTTAACCTGGGCTGATTCGTATTGGCAAACTGCAACACATTGACCGCAACCAACACATTTAGCATAATCTATGGCAGCAATGTTATCGGCACCAACCTGAATAGCTCCATGAGCGCAATTTTCCTCGCATTCGCCGCAGCCTGTGCAATGGCTGGCATTAACCTGAGGCTGCGAATTGGAATGCATTTCAAGTTTTCCGCCAATGGATGCACTTCCCATACCGAGGTTCTTTAAACATCCGCCAAAACCTGCCATTTCGTGACCTTTAAAATGATTCAGCGAAATTACTACATCTGCATTGGCAATGGCAGCACCAATTTTTGCAGTTTTGCAATGTTTCTGGTTAATCTCAATTGATTTGTAATCGGTACCTTTCAATCCATCAGCAATAATTGTCTGACATTGAGTTACCAACGGGTTAAATCCGTTAGCGAAAGCCGATTCGAGGTGGTTTACTGCATCGGAGCGCTTTCCTTTGTATAAAGTATTGGCATCGGTCAGGAAAGGGATACCTCCCTTTTCCTCTATCGTTTTTACGACAGGCACAACAAAATTTGGTCTTATAAAAGAAAGGTTACCAGGTTCGCCAAAGTGGATTTTTAATGCTACGAATTTCTTTGAAAAATTGTAATCTCCGATACCGGCGGCGGTGATTAGCCTTGTGAGCTTCTGCAATAAGTTGTTACCCGGAGAAGTTCTGAATGAGGTGAAATAAACTTTACTCATAAACGGTCAGGTTAATAATGGTTAGAAACAAAAACACCTGTACAGCATGGCTATACAGGTGTTTCGTTATTAGGGAAATACTATTTTCGATTCTCATTCTGTAGAACGAACGCCATACAAAAACAAGCGCTACAACAAGGAATGCAACACCAAAATACCCGGCAACATCGCGGAAGCTTTCGCTTATGGCAATTTCCATGGCCAATAAACCGAACAAGGTTGTGAATTTGATAATTGGGTTAAGAGCAACAGACGAAGTATCTTTGAAAGGATCGCCAACAGTGTCACCAACAACGGTAGCATCGTGGAGCGGAGTACCTTTCATTTTCAGGTCAACTTCAACAACTTTCTTGGCATTGTCCCATGCACCACCTGCATTGGCCATAAATACAGCCTGGAATAAACCAAATACTGCAATGGCAATCAGGTAACCAATAAACAAAGAGATAGGTTGTGAGAAACCGATAATGGCACTTTTAGCGCTTTCGAGTTCTGCACCCGATAACGATCCGCCAAGAACAGAAGCAACCATAGAGCTATCTAATCCTTTTGGAGCAGCTAAGCAGGCAAATGCAAGTGCGAAGAAGAAGATTGAGATAAAGATATTAAACATACCTTTCTGAGCATACTGGGTACAAATTTTAACAACTTCGATCGACGATTTCATATCTGCTTTTTTAGGAGCATTAGGGTCGAGGTTGATATTTTTCTTGATATATTCAACAGCGCGGAAAGCACCGGTAGTTACAGCCTGAGTGGAGGCACCTGTAAACCAGTAAACAACAGCACCACCAAGAATTAAACCTAGGATAGTATATGGGTTGAGCATATTCAGAATCGATTCAGGACTAACACCGGTAGTTTTCTGAATCATCAGAATCAGAGAGAAAATCATGGTGGTAGCACCTACAACAGCAGTACCGATTAATACCGGTTTTGCAGTAGCTTTAAATGTATTGCCTGCACCATCGTTGGCTTCGAGGTAATATTTCGATTTTTCCCAGTCGGGTTTGAAACCAAAATCTTTTTCAATTTCTGCATCAACATTGGGAACTTCTTCGATTAACGAAAGTTCGTAAACCGACTGAGCATTATCGGTTACAGGACCGTAGCTGTCAACAGCAATGGTAACAGGTCCCATACCTAATAAACCAAAAGCAACCAAACCAAAAGCAAAAATGGAAGGATACACCATAATTTCGCTCAGACCGAAAGTACTGAAGAAATAAGCAGTAAACATTAAAAGGAAGAAAACAAGACCCATCCAGAAAGCGCTGAAGTTACCTGCAACAAATCCTGAAAGAATTGTTAACGATGCTCCACCTTCTTTACCGGCACTAACAACTTCCTGTACGTGTGCCGATTTTGGAGAAGTAAAGAACTTTGTTACTTCAGGAATAAGTGCACCACCTATGGTACCGCAACTGATGATAGTCGACAGGATCCACCATAAATCGGTATTTCCGTTCAAGTCAGGGATCAAAACATAACTTGCAGCATAAGTTACAACGATAGAGAGAACTGAAGTAATCCAAACCAGGTTTGTAAGAGGAGCTTCAAAATCGATGTCGGTTTTGCCTCCATATTGTGCTTTACTCAAAAATCCATTCATCCAAAAGGCAACAACGGAGGTAATAATCATAAGGATACGCATAACGAATATCCAAACCAAAAGTTCTACCTGAAGCAGTTGTGTAAGCACATCGTCCATACCTAAGGCTAAACCACCAACAGCTAATAAAATAAAGGCAATTAATGCAACACCTGTTACACCATAAGTTTCGAAACCATCAGCAGTAGGACCAACGCGTCGCCAGCATTGTCGCCAGTACAGTCGGCAATAACACCAGGGTTACGCGGATCGTCTTCACCAATTTTGAAAACCACTTTCATTAAGTCGGATCCGATATCGGCGATTTTGGTAAAAATACCACCGGCGATACGAAGTGCAGAAGCACCAAGAGATTCACCAATTGCGAAACCGATGAAACATGCTCCAGCTAAATGACCAGGCATTAATAACAAAATGATAAGCATCAGGATGAGTTCAACGCAAATAAGTACAACGCCAATACTCATACCTGCATTTAAAGGTATATTAAGAAGTTTTAAGGGATTTTTCTGTAATGAAGCAAACGCCATTCGGGAGTTTGCGAGGTATTCATGCGGATACCAAAAGCAGCAACTGCATAAGAACCAAGAATACCAATTACTGTCCATGAGATAATCAGTAAAACACCACCAGCTGTAAATAATGATTCTCCATCGTGTCCTTTTGCGAGGAAACCAAAATAACCGGCAACTGCAGCTCCAATAAAAAGAAAGAGGATTGCAAGGAATTTACCCTGTTGCTTTAAATAAGCTTTACAAGTTTGGTAAATAACTTCCGAAACATCGAGCATTGACTTGTGTGCCGGAAGTTTTTTAACCTTCATAAATTGATAGAGGCCAAATAACAACCCAAGTACGCAAACAACAAATCCCCAATACAAAATACTTTCATTTTTGATTGCATCCGGCACTTTAAGGTCGGCCTCACTACCAAAGGCAGCTGCCGATGCCAGAAAGGTAAACAATCCACTCAATACATACCTTTTTTTCATTTTGTTTATTAGTTATAATTTAACATGTAATTTAGAATTAAATCATTCTTTTTTCATTGAAATTACCTTATTTCTTTGAAAAATGAAAGGCGTAAATATAAGTATTATTTATATCCAATTGTTATACAACATAAAAAATTTACCCAGCCCAGTTTTCGCGATCGAGGCTCCTGTATTGGATAGCTTCAGCCAAATGAGATGTTTGTATCTTTTCACTTCCATCGAGGTCGGCAATAGTACGGGAGACTTTAAGAATGCGGTCGTAAGCCCGGGCAGATAAACCCAATCGCTCCATCGCAGTTTTCATTATGGCTGCTCCCGATACATCAATTTCACAATGTTTTCTCAATAATTTGGAACTCATTTGAGCATTACAGTGAATACCGGCATTTCTGGCAAACCGTTCGGCCTGGATCCGACGGGCCCTTACAACGCGCGCTCTCACTGCTCCGCTGGTTTCGGAAACCTTAGTTTCTGATAACTTATCGAATGGAACGGGAACTACTTCTATATGGATATCGATGCGGTCGAGCAAGGGACCTGAAATACGGTTGAGGTATTTTGCACTAATCCGGGTGTACAAACGCAATCTTTTTCGGGATGGTTGTAATACCCACAGGGACAAGGATTCATACTTGCAACCAGCATAAAACTTGCCGGATATTCAACAGTAAATTTAGCCCTGGAAATGGTAATCACCCTATCCTCAAGTGGCTGACGCATCACCTCCAGAACTGTGCGTTTAAATTCAGGCAGTTCGTCGAGGAATAAAACCCCGTTATGTGACAAGGATATTTCACCAGGCTGTGGAAAAGTACCTCCACCTACCAAAGCAACATCGGAGATTGTATGATGTGGACTCCGAAACGGTCTGTAGGTTATCAGAGATGAGTTCTTATCTATTTTGCCAGCAACCGAATGTATTTTTGTTGTTTCAAGAGCTTCGTCAAGAGAAAGGGGAGGCAATACTGTCGCCAAACGCTTAGCCAACATTGTTTTACCAGCTCCTGGAGGGCCAATCATAATCAGATTATGTCCGCCGGCGGCTGCAATTTCAAGAGCTCTTTTAACATTTTCCTGACCTTTAACGTCAGAAAAATCGACCTCGTAGTTATTTATTTTTGAAAGGAATTCTTCCTGTATATCTACTGTAACGGGCTCCAGTTCATTTTCGCCATTGAAAAAGTCAATTACTTCTTTAATATTTGTTACTCCAAGCGCATCCAATCCTTCTACTACTGCTGCTTCTCTGGCATTTTGTCTCGGCAGGATAATGCCTTTAAATCCTTCCTCTTTTGCCTGAATGGAAATGGGGAGAACACCTTTAATAGGTTGAAGACTGCCATCGAGTGATAACTCGCCCATCAATACATATTGGTCCAGCCGCTCGTTTCGGATTTGTTCAGAAGCTGCCAGTATTCCAATAGCCAAAGGAAGATCGTATGCAGATCCTTCCTTGCGGATATCGGCCGGAGCCATATTTATAACCACCTTTTTTCCTGGTATTCTGAATCCGAATACTTGTAGTGCCGAATCAATTCTTTGCTGGCTTTCCTTAACTGCATTGTCGGGTAGCCCGACCATAAAAAAATTAATTCCCTGAGTTATATTAACTTCAATTGTAATTGTTGTGGCATTGATGCCATAAACTGCACTTCCGTATGTTTTAACTAGCATATTTGGTTATTGATGCATTAGTTTTTTTATTTTCGCATGTTACGCTCGTCCGCTTGTTCCAGCCACTCGCAACCGCAGATACCGGATTTTATAGATTTAGTTCTCTTTTTATCGTTACAACCAAATTTAAAAATTAAATCCTGTTCTTAAATTCAAGGTTCTGTATCGCAACGGATATATTAATCCAGGCAAATTATCGCTTACCATATAGAATTGCACAGGGTTGTTTCCTAATACTATACCCAATCCTATATTCTTAAACGAATGGTTCAAGATATGAAAAACTTACAGCACCGGCAATATTTTTGGTAAATTTTGCATCCAAGCCAACTGTTAAACCCGGAATAATTTTGTATCTGTAAACCTTAGCAGCCCCAGTAGCAGACCATGACAGAATATTATTGATTTTTTTCTGATAGCCCAGGTAAATCCGTGGGGCCATAAAAGCGATGTAATTCTTTTGTTCCCAATTGGCATTCAATTCATCACTGGCTTCGCTATAAATATTATCGGAATAATTGCTATATATTAAGGTATCACCCAACGGGCCATCATAAAAAAATCCACCGTCGTGTTCATAGTGGTAAGGATTTGTTTTCCAGCAGACAAAGCCCAGGTCGATAACACTACCCGACCATGTAACATCGTCGCTGGGGGTTTTGATGAAGCCGGCATCCACCGCCACACCAATATTTTCACGGTTGAATAATATCTCCGGAACTGATTGGTTTACTTCCATACCCCCTACCAATCCATCCGGATTAAATTGCAGAGACATAGGCGATGAAATATTAAACCTGAGTTTAGACTCAAGTGTAAGGTCGAAAGCAGCCGGGTCGGTATAGAGTGAATTTCGGGAACGGGTAGTAATTCCGTTTGCTTTTCCGAATATAAGTTTACCATGAAAACCAATATCCAAATCGCGCGATATAGTTTTGGCCCAACCTGCCGAATATTCCCGGTAATAGCTGGCATATGCCGACAAGCCCGAAATTCCGGCCATTTTCACCTTTCGTAAAGTCTGTTCCCCATTAAAATCAATTTCAATTTAAGATCGTCTTCGGT